>QMQS01000006.1 GCA_003650585.1 Candidatus Woesearchaeota archaeon | reverse complement strand
CTCTATAAGCGGGGTTATGTGACTGGCAAGCAGATAAAGCCCACACCGCTGGGTATAGAGATTATCTCCATACTTGAGGAAAGGGTTCCCAAGATAATAGATGAGGAACTCACAAGAAACTTTGAGGAGGCAATGGAGGGGATTAGGGAAGGAAGGGTTTCAGAAGAGGAGGTTATCTCAAAGGCAAAGAGATTGCTTATAGAGGTGCTCAAGGAGTTCAAGAGGAGTGAAAGCAAAATTGGTGAGGGCTTAAAGAGGGCAAAGCAGGTGGCTGATTCCAACTCATGGATAGGGGTTTGTCCTGTGTGTGGCAAGGGGCATCTTGTTGTTAGATACTCAAAGCAGAGGAAGCGCTTTCTGGCTTGTGATAGATACCCCGAATGCAGTGCCTCTTATCCAATACCACAGGCCGGTAAGATATACAAAACAGACAAGAAATGTAAGGAGTGCGGAAGCCCTATAATTAGGGTGTATATTCCAGAATTCAAAAGGAGCAAGACAATCTGTATAAACCCTAACTGCCCTAGCAACATGAGTGTGAATGAGGGCAATCAATGCCCCAAATGCCACCAGGGTAAACTTGTTGTGAGGACTTCAAAATATGGTAGATTTCTGGCTTGTGATAGATACCCTGAGTGTAAATACACTGAGAAGCTGTAATTCTAGGTTAATATTTATATAGGAGATGTTACTGCTAAGCTCTATGAAAAGACTAACCCTCCTTTTTTTGTTGATATTAATAATCCCTATTGTAGAGTCGAGAACAGGGGAGATGAAACTCCTGGCTGTTTCTCAAACCCCCTTTGGCTTACAGGGTAACCTAGCTAACCTCCAACTCACAATCAAGCCGGGAAGTGGCAGGGTTTTTATTGATTCCTTTCCATTGACCAAGGTAGACACTCAGATATCTACTAGGTTTGCAAAAGAGGTGGCATGTAACTACCTTAACCTGGATTGTAGTAATATTGACTTTTTCTATGTGATTCGCGCGAGGTCATCAATTGTGGGTGGACCGAGTGCAGGGGCAGCCCTCTCTGTTCTCACAATCGGGTTGCTCAAGGGGTGGAGTATTAAGGAGGGTGTGGCTATCACAGGTACAATTAACTCAGGGGGCTTTATTGGACCAGTGGGTGGGCTCAAGGAAAAAGTTAAGGCAGCAAGCGAGGGTGGGATTAAGGTCGTGTTGGTACCTCGGGGCTCGATTTACCTCAATGCAAGCAATGCCACAACATTCAACATAACCGAGTATGGTAAAGAGTTGGGTGTTAGGGTTGTTGAGGTCTCTCATTTGGATGAGGCATTGCCGTATTTTTATTCCAAAGCACCCCAAAAGACCCAACATGAACTAGATATTGATCCAATATATTCTAACACAATGAGGCGTCTTGCTAGTCTGCTCTGTAATAGAACAAAAAAATTAATGGAGGTTGCGATTGAAACAGGTATAAATGAATCTTCGTTAGAAGATGCCAGAAATCTAACCAAAGAGGCAAGCCTGGCTTTGAGCCAAGACCAGATATACTCTGGTGCCTCATTCTGCTTTGGGGCAAATGCCAAACTATCCCAGCTAATTGCTTGGAAGAGCATGAACCAAAGCCAACTCGCTTTTGAACTAACCAGACTAAAGGCTGAGATGCTCAACTTTAAATCCCAATTGCCAGAGTATCACACATTGACTGATTTAGAGACATATACCGTGGTGATTGAGCGACTCACAGAAGCGTTGGAGTATGTCAACAAGAGCTTTGATGCTCTCTTTGGTGAGCGGTTTAAGGAGGCGAGTTTTCATTATGGGTATGCAAGGGAGCGCTTTTACAGTGCCCAGTCATGGGCACAGTTCTTTGGAACCTCAACATTGAACCAGGATTTTGAGGTATCTAAGATGGAGAAATCCTGCCTCCAGAAGATATCTGAAGCAGACGAGAGGATAGACTATCTGAAGTTCTATATCCCTCCATTGTTCCTCACTGGATTGGAGGATGACCTCAAGAAGGCAATAAGCTATTATGATAATGGTGATTATGAGTTGTGCCTGTTCAAGGCCTCAAAGGTCAAGGCACAGGCCAACTCAGTGCTTATATCCATGGGCTCGAATAAGGAGAGTATTAGGGAGGTTCTCGAGCATATGTTGGTTTATATAAGGAGTAATCTTGCTGAGCAAACAGCAAGGAGGCATTTCCCGATTGTGGGTTACAGCTATTTTGAGTACTCCAATAGTTTGAAAGACACTCAGATTGCCTCTGCACTCTTATATGCAGAGTTTGCCTTAGAATTGAGCAATCTGGATATGTACTTCCCGGATTACAGAGCTAAGAGAATAGCCATTTATGATACAAGAATGATAAGTGTGCTCTGTATTGGAATACTAATTGGAATTGTGCTTGGCTATGCGATTACAAGAATAAGCATTAAAACCCACTCTGGTGCACGAGGCACCAGGAGCGGGAAAAAGAGGTGATAGTGAGCAACCACTTTTCAATGGTTGTTTGTGATTGCTATTCCATAGTAAAAATAAACTAATATTTAAACTTTTCGGTGATTAAGTATTTTAGAGTGGTGAAAAAATGTTGTGCCCGGGTTGTAAAAAAAGGGAAGCCAAGGTTAAGCTGAGTTGCATGCCCAGAGCTTTGTGCCCAGAATGCTTTTGTAGGAACATTGAGAGGAGAATTAGAAAGCAGTTGCGATTGGATGGGGGTTTGTCTAAGCATGACACTCTGGTTGTGGTGGATGATGGAAGCTACGAGGCAAGAGTTGCTAAGCATGTGCTTGAGGGGCTCAGAAAAGATTTTCCATTCGAGCTAAAGATAGTGAAGCGTGTAACTTATACAAATTTGAAGGGCGCTAAACTTGTGTCTCTGGACAACCTGGAGCACACTGCAGTCAAACTCATCAAGCAGGTTATTCTCCCTCCCGAACCAAATACTGCTACTGATACTGGGTTTGCTCCTCTCAGTTCGGTTCACCCACAAGAGATAGCCCTCTTTGTTAAGTTCAAGAGGCTAGGTGGCGAGCAAAAAATCAGATTGGATAAGGTAGAGCAAAGGATTCTTGAGGGCTTAAACAGATTGGAAGCAAAGTACCCTCAAATAAAGTTCTCGATTGTAAATTTCTTTAGGAATTTGGAGAAATCAAAGTGACTTAGGCAACGAAAATCTTTCGGCAAAGTTTTGCAAGGCTTTAATTGTGCTTAGTTTGTTGAGTGGCTTATGAGGTTGTTGCTGTGCTTGGTTGTACTGATTGTGTGCATTGCCTGTAACCCCAAAGATGACCACTGTGCGATTGTTGAAAGCGTGTTTTGTAACAATTCATTGTGCAACAGCGCTATTTCAGGTGAGATTGATTTAGCAAAGAGAAGTGTGGATTGTGCCTTTTACTCATTAAAATCAACCCAGGTTATAAAGAGTCTCGATAGAGCAAATAGACTGCTCAGTGTGAGGTTGATTGTGCAGAGGAGTGGCTTCAATAGGTCATACCTAAGAATTGCAAAACCCAGGCGTCTTATGCACAACAAGTTCTGTGTTATTGACAAGCGTGTGGTTGTTACTGGCTCCTACAATCCCTCTGATTTGGAAAAGGGGGATGCAGATGGTATAGTAGTGATACACAGCAGGGATATTGCTGCTAAGTTTGCTCAGGAATTCGAGGAGTTGTGGGGAGGGGTTTATGGCAGAGGTCAACCATCACCTCAAATTGAGACTGCTTTGGCAGAGCAGTGTATTGTGGCTTATTTCTGCCCAGAGGACGATTGTGCTCAAGCCCTGTTAAATGAAGTGGAGAAGGCAAAGCATGAGATAAGGTTTGTCTATTACAGCTTTACACTGGGTGAGTTGGCTCTGGCTTTGGTTAGGCTCCATTCCTTGGGTGTGGCTGTGAATGGGATTTTCGAGGACTCCCAAGTATCTGGCTATTCACAGTATTGGCTATTGAGGCACCAGGGCGTGGATGTGTGCAGGGCTAAGCACCCTGCTCAAGTGCATCACAAGTTTATGGTGATTGATAACACAACGCTGGTTATTGGCTCTTTCAATCCCACAAAGTCAGCCCAGTTATACAATGATGAGAATATGGTAGTGATTAAAGATGCAGAGGTGGCAAGATTGTTTGCCAAAGAGTTCAGCAAGCTGAACAAGGTATATTGTCAAAAAATATATAAACAGTGATGGCATGTTTCTCACAAAAGGGGTGATACTATTGGTGTCAAGGGGTCAATTCGCAATGGAGTACCTTGCCGTACTTGGCATTACTCTGTTGTTGATTGTCCCGATTGCAGTGATAGTTTACACTTACTCATCTGTATCAAACGAGCAGATTTCTCAGCAACAGGCATTACAAATTGCAAGAAAGCTTGTGGATACAGCTGAAGCCGTCTATTATTTCGGCGCCCCAACCAAAACCACTCTCAAACTCCAGTTCCCGTCCTACATAAAGAACGCAACAATCCTTCAGAACACCATTCTCTTTGTTATGGAAACCACCCATGGTGATAGTGATGTGTTTGCTGAGACAAAGATAAACCTTACTGGGAGTTTGCCACAGAGCTCAGGGCTCTATGAGATTCGCGTGCAAGCCCTTGAGAACGGGGTTAATATTAGTGTTGTGGAATAAGATGTACTCTAGCAAAACCCAGATGGCTTTGGAATTTGTCATTATAGTTGCTTTGATTCTTGTCATAACCCTGATATTTGTGGCAACAGTGTATCTCGAGACAAAATCAGTCAACTCTAAGCGACTCTTTCTTGGCTTACAAGACCTCGGAGAGTCAGTCCAATCTGAGATACTGCTTGCTGCCACATCCAAGAGTGGGTATTCAAGGAGCTTTACATTACCGAGTGAGGTTGCAGACACCAGCTATAACATCTCGATACAGAGCAACCAACTTATACTCACCTCTGGCGAGTATGAGGTATCTTTTTCAATCCCAAGTGTGGTGGGTGGTATAAACAAGGGTAGCAACCGTATAGCAAATAGAGGGGGTGTTGTATATCTCAATTAAGGCTCAGGTTTGGTACTCAGATTTTATGCTCTCTCTTTTCGTGTTCATACTACTTATAACTGTGTTTTATCGTGTGTTGAACAATATTTCCCCGCAGGGGGATATTGATTATGCCTCACTCAAGCGTCAAGCCATGAGTATAGCGGAGGGCTTAAGCACTCAAGGCACCCCACAAAACTGGACATTTCAAAAGGTTACAAGGGTTGGGTTGATGAACTCTGATGGGTCTAGAGCATCACCTTTCAAACTCTTTGAAGCAAAACGCCTCAGTTACAATGAGCTTAAGAGATTGCTTGGTGTGGGCAATGAGTTTATTGTGGTGTTCACCAATGCCACTGGGAGTGTTATCAATATAGGTGGCTATTGTTCATTGGGGTATGATTATGGATTGGCCGCAAGTAACAGCATTGGTTATTATACTAAGAGTCAAGGGCTAGGCTTTATTGTATCAAATATAACTGCTTTGGGTGGGGATTTGTACAACCTCTCGAGTGTGGATGATTTTTTCTCAAATATCTCTAATTACCAACTTCTGGTGATTGAAAACCCACACTTTGACGACACTGGCGGGCTTACGCTCCAGCAAAAATTGGCACGCTTGGAGGAAGTGGTTGCCAATGGCACACATTTGGTCATGAGTGGTGTAATTGGTGGAGACCTGCTGAATGTGAGTTTTTTAAGCGAGAGTGGGGGCTGGGGCTTGGCCACACAAGAGAATGAGATGTTTAGGTTTGTACAAAACCAGAATGTTTCTATGTACTACTCCACTACCCTAAACTCCACCAACTCTAGCATTTTATCTCTGGTGGAAAACACAGCAAACCATTCCCTAGTTGCAGAATGGAGCTATGGCAATGGGAGTGTGGTTTATCTCAGTAACTTTTCCATCAATGATTCAGTTACTGGTAGAAAACTTTGGGCTAGGGTTATGGACGCTATAAGGTACAATATAATTGGTAATTGCTCAGATTTGGAGCCCAATAGCATACAATCCGAGCACCTTGCAAAGATTGAGCGCTACCTCATTATGGGAAGCAGGGTAATGAGGATGGAGGTGTATGCATGGGTATAAGCAAGCGACAGCGGGGTTATTACTTCACATTTGATGCTGTTTTTGCTACTATACTCATAATGCTTATACTAAAGGTTGGTTTGAGCCAATTCATGAGCGAGCCGGATCTCTCAGTGGATTACAGGGCTTCAGACATTGCCAACATACTTGCAGAGTTGACCATCCGAGAGATGGACACAGATTTTGTTAGAAACCTAACCCAAGAGGGCTTAATAACCAACCCTGAGAACACAATAGCAGAGCAGGTTGGTGAGTTTTATAGTCAGGACAATTTAACTTTGGCGAGGGGCTTGCTCGAGGATTTTGCATCCCATTACTTGCCCAGTGGACAGGATTTTGGGGTTTGGGTTGATTCAGAGCTTATCTTTAACACCTCTACCCCTTTATCCACAAGCATCCTCTCAACAAAGCGTATGGTCTCAGGGATTACCAAACGAAGAAAGAGGACTGGATTTTTGGCTAGGGCTTATGCAAAGAAAACAAAAAAGAACACCACACAAGTTGTAATGGGTGATGTAATATATAGTTCTGTTAAGAAGCCCGGTGGGGGCAACAATCAGAACAAGGTTAATATAACCTATAGGGTCTCACTTCCAAGCAACCTCACCATAAATGATGCATGGTGGTTTATAGAGGCAGCCTATACTGACAACAAGTTCAAGGCTTATATCAATGGTGAGTACATACCCGGCTCTGATGGCACTGGGGATAAACTTATTGAAGACCTGGAGTCGTATTTCCACCCTGGCGAGAACACTGCAAGGGTGGTGTATAGGTTTGGTTCCAGTGGAGAGCTTGGTGGTGATGATGGTGCTTCACACCTTGTGATTAGTTATGAGACAAATATAACCAATACAATGACAAACATAAACTACCATTACTTTGGTGAGGTGCGTTCGAGGTGTAGCATACGCTACAAAAAGCCCATATTTGCCCTCGGTAATATTACAAGTATGCATGTGAATTTAACCCTCAATGCCACCCAAGCCACACTCTATTTTGTGTATCAAGGGCAGGAGTATACTGTTTCAACAAAGAACGTTACAAATAAGCATGTGTTATGGAACAACACCGAGATTGAGAGTGCATTTGAGAGCAATGGCATCCACTACTCAAACCTCACTGGTGAGTATTTTTGGTTTATAGTAGACTTAGATACTTTCAATGAGCGGGAGTACCTTGGGGACTGGAGAATTCTCTACAACAACAGCTATGTTTATACTGAGATGGATCTGCCCACAGATGTTTATGGATACATAGATATAACCCAAGAGGTTGAGGTTAAGGATTACCACACACCCCTATTGGGGAACTTTTATAGATACCTCAACTGGGAGTTTAATGTTTCGAATATAACAATGCCCCTATACCTCGATTCACAGTTTGCATGGCTATATTACACTGGTTCTGACCCATCTCAGGTGGTGAGTGTTAATGGCCAAGCACTGTATAGCCACCCACCCCAGCCCCTCATTGTAGAGCTTGCACGCTTCGGGTTTCTAGCAGAGCATATGAGAAACGGCACCAATAACTACACACAAGAGTTTGGTTGGGGTTATGCTATAAACCCGGATAAATCATTTGCAGTTTATACATTCATGGTTAGGAATTTCGTGTCCTATGGTAACACATTTGATACAGAGGAGGAGGCATTAGAGGACGCAATAGCCAGATTAAACCAAACCCTGGGTGATTTCTCGACAGCATTGGATATATCCTCAGAAGTGGTTGGACTCAGCCAAGTCCCGAGTCTCTGGGGACCGATGATAATTGAGGTGAGAACTTGGTAGGCAAGAGAGGGTTCTTTTACACAATTGTGACTGTTTTGCTAATCCTCCTTCTACTCGTGGTTCTAAACTTCAAGTTTGAGCATGGCACCACCCAGAGCGAGCGCGGGGTCAAGGCTAGAGTGGTTAGTATGAACCGCTTTCTAAAAGACCTTGAGGACGACCTCAGCAGGGTTAGCTATATCACTGGGTATAGGGCTCTGGTTGGCTTGGTGGATTATGTGATTGAGAGGGGTGAGTACATTGATGATGTACAAACAAGGCTGGTTGAGATATTTGAGAATGGTACAGTGGGTGGTGAACAACTCCAAGTGCTAGAGAATCACACCTTTGGTGAATGGGTAACAAGGGTGCAGAGCATTGCCAACTCATATGCAATAAACCTCTCAGTAACTCTCAACAGTGTGGAGTTTAGAATGGTTTCGCCTTGGAGCATCGACCTTAGCATAAACATCTCTGTTTTGTTGCTGGATTCAAAGGGGATTGCCTCTTGGAATACTAGTATTGCCCAAACTACCAGTTTAAGCATACTGGGTTTAGAAGACCCTGTTTACCCTATAATGAGTTATGGCAGGGTTTTCAATACTATAAACATCACCCCTTATAGTTATTTTGTGAATGGCACCAACACCACCAATCTCAAGAGGCATATCAACCACTCTTACTATATAGCTTCCTCAGTGGCTCCAAATTTTTTGATGAGATTAGAGGGCAATTTCACTGCTTCAGAGTATGGTATTGAGAGTTTGGTGTATCTGCCTGAATTCTCAGCTCAGGGCTTGGTGACGTACGAGAGGAGTTGTGTGGATTATTTGTATGCCAATGCTAGCACAAGGGCAGTACACATAATAAACAACACATATGAGGATTGGTTCAGGTTGGACACTGAGCACTTAGCAGTTTATCAATGCGAGGATATTACGAAGTAGAGGGTGGTTCTCCACAGAAACCTTTTTATACTACTAACCCTCCATCCGAGATTATGGCTAAAAGAAAATTAGAGATATCTACTGGTGTTGATAGACTTGTTCAATTGGTCATCGAAAAGGGTAAGGTATCTATCCAAGAGGCAGCTAGGGAACTGGACATACCTGAGAGGCTTGTTGAGGAATGGGCAAACTTCCTCACTAGGAGGGGTGTAATCGAGTTTAGGTATGTGCTCACCAAACCCTATCTCTACAAAAAGTCATTGTCATCTTCAGAAATAAAGAAACGCAAAACAGAGTTTATGAACAAGCGGGAGGGGTTTATTAACAAGGCAGAGAGGTTCTTACAGCAGGTGGATAAGAACCTAAAGTTTGTGAGTGAGTTCAAAAAGGACTATGACAGGTTTAAGCACAGACTTCAATCAGAATTCAAGCTCGATAAAAAGGCACTTGATGAATTGGAGCAACTCTTAAACCTAAAGAGGGGGCTTAGTACCAGAATCACTAAGGAGCAAGCACGGCTTATGAGTTACTTGGAGGGGATAAAAGCAGAGTTGGAGCAGAAGAGCAAGGAGTACAGCAACCTCATCAAAAGAATCAAGGCAAAGGAGAGGAGTATCGAGAGTGAGGTGAGGTTTAGTGAAGAGATTGAAGAGACCGAGGCGAAGATATACGAGGAATTGGAGGGATTACAGAAGAGGATATTGGACATGAAAAAGCAACTTGGGAGGTCTGCTCTGAGGGTGGAAAAAGCCAAACACGATATGTCCAGATTAGAGCATCTTGCTGAGCACCTCAAGCAAGTGATAGAGCATAGGCAGAGTGAGATACCCAAACTAATGAAGAGCTTGGTTGAAAAGGAGCAGCAATTGATGAAGAAACAGGAGGCAGTGCTGAGGCAGATTGAGACAAAACTCAAGGAGAGCAAGCTTGCTCCAGAAGGAGTCAGCAAGCTTGTGAAGGAGTTCAAATCAATCATGAACAAAACCGAGGCAGTAGATGGGCTAGTTACTGAGATATCAAAAGGACTGGCTCTATTGGAGACAGAGGTCTCATTGCTGGTGTCAGAAGCGAGACACATGGGTGTGCATGGCGAGGCTGACGTGGAGGCGGAGATTGCCCCGCTCCTGAAGAAATTCAATGAGATAAAAAAGAGCAAGGAAATTTTTGATAAAAAGCTACAAAAGCTAAAACTCTTGCTTGAGAGTTGATTGAAAAAGGGGTGATTATGGTAAGCAAGAAGGATAGAGAGGCAGAGCAGGTGTTACCGCTTGGCTCAACCCTGCTTGGCAAGTATAGTTTTACTTCTAATGAGATTCCTGTTACTGTGTATATCATCAAAAAGAAGGATGACTTTGTGCCCACATACTTTGTCTCTATCTCAGAGATAAGTGAGCACACTGAGATCATTCTTGACCAGATAAGGGACAAGCTTATTGAGCAGGTGAACCTTGAACTTAGGGAGTTGCTTCAAGAGGAGAGGCAGTCAGAAGTGGAGAAGACCTTTATGCGTAACATAAGGTTGCTTGTGGAAAAGTATTTCCCAGATTTGGACGAGAAGGCAGTGCATTACCTCAGCACTTACCTCATACAAAAGAGCCTTGGCATGGGTAAGATAGAGATACTCATGGATGACCCAAACCTGGAGGAGATTGCCATCAACTCTGCATCAGAACCAGTTTGGGTTTATCAGAGGAAATTTGGGTGGCTCAAGACCAATATCTGGGTGAAATCTGAGGACGAGATAAAGCACTATGCCACTATGATAGGTCGCAAGGTGGACAGGCAAATATCTGTGCTGAATCCATTGATGGATGCCAACCTCCTTGGCGGTGATAGGGTGAATGCCACAATGGCACCCATCTCTCTTAGGGGTAACACAATAACCTTGAGGAAGTTTGCATCCAAGCCTTGGACCATTACTGACTTTATCAAGAACGAAACGATATCTGTCATGGCTGCTGCAATACTATGGCTCAGTGTTCAGTATGAACTCTCAATCATCATTGCTGGTGGTACTGCCTCTGGTAAGACCTCAATGCTCAATGTTGTAGCAAACTTTTTCCCACCCAACCAGAGGATTATATCCATTGAGGATACCCACGAGCTACGCTTACCCAAGTTTCTTCATTGGATACCTATGATAACTAGGACGCCGAACCCTGAGGGCAAGGGTGGGATAACAATGCTGGACTTGTTGGTTAACTCGCTTAGAATGAGACCAGACCGGTTAATAGTTGGTGAGATAAGGAGGCAGAGGGAAGCCGAGGTGCTCTTCGAGGCAATTCACACTGGCCATTCTGTTTATGCAACTGTGCACGCCAACACAGCATTTGAGGCAATTACAAGGCTGACCTCTCCACCTATTAGCATACCCAAAAGTATGATTCCGGCTGTGTCTGTAATCCTGGTTCAGTTTAGAAACAGACGCACTGGGTTGAGAAAAACATTCCAAGTGGCAGAGGTGACAGAGACAGGTGACGCTAGGGTGCTCATACAATACCAACAGGGTTCGAGAGAATTCAAAGAAACGCCCTTCTTCAAGAAGACGTTGGCAAGGGGCAATACCAAAACCAGATCCACACTATTCTCCAAAATATCGCTATTTACTGGCATGACTCTCCCACAGATAATGAGGGATTTAGAAGAGAAAAAGGCGGTTTTGAAGTGGATGGTTAAGAATGATGTTGACTCAGTGGATGAGGTTGGTAGGGTAATGGGGCTTTACTACACAAATAAAGAGGGCTTGATGGAAGCTGTAAAAGCAAACAAGAAGCTTGGTGGTTAAAGTTTCGTCAAAATTTTTTAGGGCTTTGGCGAACTGGTTTCCCCAGTTGCAGTTTAAACTGGAATCTGCAGAAATAAACAAGAGTGTAGAGGAGTACCTTAAACAATCTGTATTTTTTGCATTTATGCTGTCATTCGCCTTCTTCTTTATACTCCTTGGGCTTTCAACCCTCTTTGAGATGAGCCTAGGGATGATGTTGCTACTCTGCTTTCTCTTCTTCATACTGGGTTTTGTGTACATGTACAAATACCCTGATTTTAAGATACTAAAGATCCAGAGAGAGATAAACCGTGAGATAGTCTATGCTGGGCGTTACCTTGTGATAGAGTTCCAAGCGGGCGTACCTGTGTACAAGGCATTGAAGAGTTGTGCCATAAATTACGAGCACATAGGCAAGTGGCTTGGGAAGATTATTACAAGGGTTGACCTGGGCACACCGATAGAGAAGGCAATAAGCGATATGCTAAGTGTTTCACCCTCATTCAACCTCAGGCGAGTGCTGTGGCAGGTCCTCAACTCACTAAAAACTGGTTCAGATATAGCCCCCTCCCTTAATGCTGTTATTGACCAGATTATACGGGAGCAACTCATTGAGGTGAAAGAGTATGGGCGCAAGCTGAATCCACTTGCAATGTTCTACATGATAATAGCTATTATCCTCCCATCTATAGGTATAATAATGTTGGTCATACTTTCAACATTCCTCGGGCTTAAGCTTGATTTGGCTCTTCTCTTCTCACTTGCTGGGTTCTTTGGGTTCTTCCAATTTATGTTCTATAGCATAATCAAATCTCAGAGGCCAGCAGTGGAGCTCTAAAATGCCAGCCAAGAAGAAAACAAAGCGAGTGTTTGTACCGCCGCCCCCACCAAAGCTCTCCAAAGGGGGGTTTAAGCGTAGCAGGGTAAAACTCGAGGAGGTCTTGCTCAAGAGCGGGTTTATGATTTCCCCAGATAAACTTCGCTTGATTATGCTGAGAGTGAGCGTTACTTTGGTTGCAATTGGCTCTATTCTGTTGCTATACCTCTTTTTGTTTAGGTGGGACTTCTTGCTTAGTTATATGTTCATTGTGTTGGCCCTTGTGTGGTTGCTTGGATTGCCCCTCACTCTGCTGATTATTTGGGTAATGATTTACCTCATGCTTGACATTAGAGCATATGCAAGAGCAAGGAAGATAGAGACGGTTTTGGCTGATTTCTTTCAACTCGCGTCAGCCAACATAAGGGCTGGTATGAGTGTTGAGAAGGCAATGTGGTACGCAGTGAGGCCGAGGTTTGGAGTTCTGGCAAAAGAGATGGAAAGGGTCGCCAAGGACACCATGAGTGGCAAACCATTGGAGTTTGCACTAGAAGACTTTGCTAAGAGGTATGACTCAAAACTGCTCAAACGCTCGATTAGTTTACTAATAGAGGGGATACGCTCTGGGGGTGAGATTGGGGATTTGTTGTACAAGATATCTTTGAATATTTCAGAATCAGAGATACTTAAGAGGGACATGGCTGCCAATGTGTCAACCTACTCAATCTTTATAATCTTTGGTAGTTGTGGGGCAGCCCCAGTGCTCTTTGCACTCTCTGGGCAACTCCTAAGGGTTATAACAGGAATATTCTCAAACATTTCATTTCCCAGAGAGGTAACCTCAACATTCCCACTGAGCTTCTCTGGGGTTGGTCTAAGCATAGCTGACTACAACTTGTTCGCTATAGTGATGCTTACCATAACCTCTTTCTTCTCAGCAATAATAGTTGCGACAGTGAGAAAAGGGAACGCAAAATCCGGGGTAAAGCTTGTGCCGCTTTTTATTGGTATTAGTTTAACGCTCTATTTCATAGTTTCGAGTTTTATGGGGAATGTGTTTGGCAAACTGTTCTAGGTTGGGGTTTTGATAATCTTCACTGTTCTAGAAGTGGAGGAGCGGTAGCCATAGGAGAGTTTAATTGTAACAGGGGTTTTATACGCACCCTGCTGGGTTGGGTATGTGTACTTGCACATTAACACAGCGCTGCCATCCACAAGCTTTAGTTCGCCACGGGGTTGGCACTCGCTTGAGATGTCTCTGTCAATACCAACCTTTACATAATCCACTCTCACCGTATTCTTTGCTTCTAGTGTTATACCCCTCTGCGAGTAGGGTGAGCACTCAGCCAACTGCCCTGGGTCAAAAACCAGTCCCCCGCCAGAATTCCTTATGTGGAAGGTTAATCTCACATCGTTCTTTGTGGGGTCAACCTCAATCTGAGTTATTTCTATGGGTCCGCCTTGGCCACCACTCAGGGTTATGTCAGAGGGTGTGCATGCCTTCTCCTTTATCTGGGTTGAGTATGGGTCTGGGTCTATGCATATATCTGCACTCGCTTCAGTTGAGTATGTGTAGCAAGCAGTGGCAAGTATCGTGGGTGTGTAGGTGTTCACCTGGAGCGGGGTGATCCTACCCGTTATAGAGTAGACAGCATAGCCTCCATCTGGATTGTAGAATGACTTGCCAGGTAGTTCATCTAGCCTTATCTGGTTGTTGCTGAACCCCTGTCCGCTTAAGCCGCCACCAAACACCCTGGGGTCAAACCCACTTAGGTATATAGTGCCATCAGTAACAGTGTGTGCCCCTTTGTTCCTTACCTCAATTCCAATCACAAACTCGTCTGTGTCAAACACCTCTGAAGGGGGTGCATTGGGCAAGAAATTAAGCACAAGCGCCTGTGTGCCAGTTCTATAATCCCTGGTTAGCGCTGTATCACCCTGTTGCGAAGGACCACACCCGAAGATGAGGAGCAAAGCCAAAGCCAGCATGAGCAACCTTTTCATTTTTATACCTCTATTGGTTCTCTATTTAAATTTTTTTTGTTAAATCCTGTTAATCCTCACCATCTTTGAAATGCTCTCTGTGTAGCCATAGGTGAGGTTGATATTGAGAACTGTGACATACGAGGGTGTGCCCTCTGTTAATGGGGTTTGAGCCCTGCATTTAATAAAGTCCTCACCCTCTTTTAATCTGAGCTTTCCTCTACCGCCCTCGCTGGGCTCACACACCATTGGCTGGTTTCCAAGTTTGGCAGTCACATAAACCGTGTTCCACGCCTCGCTCTCGAGTTCTGATGAGCCGCACACATCCACAAGAGAATCCTCCTTAATAACTTGTCCTGAGCCAACATTCCTTATGTGTATCAGAAACTGGGGCACAACCTGGCTATGCTCTGTGGTGAATTTGGGTTCAATCATAAACACCTCTACTGGTGCACCCTGAGAGCCCAGGTTTAGCGAGGTGACTTGGCACACCTTTTCCTTACTACCCTGATTGATGTTGAAGTAATCGGTGTCAATGCAGACATCCTTTCTAACCTCTGTGTGGTAGCGGTAGCAAGCAGCAAGAATTATTTCTGAATCATGGAGTGTGCTCATCTCCTCCTTAATCTGTTTTGCTCTCAAGTTGAATGAGAAGAGTTGGGTGTCACCCTTTGGGTTGAAAACTGTTTTGCCGCCCAGGTCAAACACAAGCTCGGTGTTATCACCCTCACCCTCTATATAATCCTCATCCAGAATGAGTTTGAGTATACCACCCTTGATATCAGCCGCCCCACGGTTCTCAAGCTTTGCTATGAACTGGAATTCTTGCTCCTCAAGCACCTCGCTTGGTGGTGCCCCCTCCACCACACTTATTACCAGGCCCTCTGTGCCAGAATGAATCTTGTCATAGTCTATGTCTATATCACGATTAGAGCCTTCTTGACACGAGGTTGTGAGCATAACTATGAGGCAAGCCACGACTAGCCAAACCTGCTTATCTACAAAGCTTGGTTTTCTCATGGCTCATCTACCCCATTGCTATTACTGGGTTCACTCTCCACTGGCTCTAATTCCTCTGGTGGTTCGTACAGGGTTAAGCTAATGGAGGAGGTTACATAGTAAACATAATCTGCTGTGAGTCGGAAATACACAACCTTCACTGGGAAGTCCCCAAGCAATGCATTTGGGTCTGTGATGTCCATGAAGCACTTGAAGACCCTACCCTGGTCTAACTCCTCTGTGATGGGTTGCTTTAGATGGTAAACATTCCTCCCTTCAGAATCCTTGCCTGCTGCCTCAAACTCTGGATAGCAACTCTTGGTTTCAATCTGTGGGGGTAAGCTCAGAGTGAGGTCTGTTATCTCCTTGAGTTTGCCCTCCCACCCGCCACTCACAAGCATGGATAACACAGGGGTGAATTTGTTCTTGTCCCTGTCCCTAAATATTCCCATTAATGGCTTTGTTGTTGCCAGGGATAACTCAACAGGACCACTGGTATAAACTGCCCTTGGTTCTCTGTCCTCTATCTCGAGGTAATCAAACACATCTATGTTCTCTCTCCGTAAAGACCTAAGCCGAGTCTCTTCCATAAAGTATGCCTTGAGGTATGACATTGTGGTGAATGGATACTCTGCACCCACAAACACAATGTTGTTGCCAGCGCGAAGCTGGCCTGGTTCAAACCTGCACTCAAAGTCCTTGATATCCTCTACATCTATCTCCACTATATTGCTGGGCCAGATTGTACCCATTACTTTGTTTTCTCCCTGACCGACCCAACAACTGAGGTTGACTGTGACAGGTTTGTCAAGGGTGCGCCCATGGATTGTGCCCCATACAATCACCTCTTCATCTGTGTAGAACAATGGATTGGCAGGCATTAGTTCCTCTAGGGTTATGCCAAGGGGTTCCTTTTCCCCCTCTTCAACCCTAGCTTCATACAATCCACCGGTTGCAGTGTCAATAACCCATCTCGTGCCACCCCTCCACATTCCAACAAACCCCATCCTAATGTTATTGAGCATCTCATGAAACCCTTCAAAGATTGTGTGTGGGTCATAGATTACACCAGGGGATCTTGGCATCTGAAGGTTGTAACCAAGCTCGCCCACTCCAAAGAGGAACACCACCCCTATAAAGATAATGTATGTATTCAGCGTGATATGGGCAAGCCTACTTCTAGATTCCCTCAAACCATAGAGCAGCCAGAATGGCCAGAACCCTGGCAGTGTGAAGAGGTAAATCATCATGTGTACTATCTTGGAGGGTTCTGTCCTTAGGAGTGTTATGAGTGTTCTCTGCAAGTATGGGAGCCCCCAGGGCTTGAACACAATCTCCAAGAAAAAGATAACGCCCAAGGTGTTGTATGGGGCTGGGCTGAACACTGCACACATTAGCAAGACAAAGGCATTTAGCACATACCACCAGGGGTCTGTTATTGGCAGGGTGCCGAACCTGTATTTGAATATCTGAATTAGCCACACCAACAGCCCTAATATGATGAAAACAGCATAACCAGAGGGCTCACCCCTCTCCCAAAGTGCACCATGGCGCATGCCGTAAATCTTATCTTGGGCCTTTTTGCCTGTCCTTTTAAGCAACCCGAGAAGTCTCTCTCTAAATTTCCTCTCTTCTTTTAACTCCTCCTCTTCAATTACCTCGCGCTTTCTCTCAACCTCAGTCTCCTCAATTTCTGCTTCCTCAACCGCTTCCTCCTCAGGGTTTGGCATTTTAGAATTCCTACTCCTCAACAAAGACCTTTAGGGTTGCGAGGTGCATCTCTCTTTCTGGGATAACCCGAATATAATTGCTTCCCTCCCGCATGTAACCTGTAATATCCTTTGTATAACTTGTCTCATCTGTCTCAATGTAAACCTTCCTCCCGTTGATGATGAATAATGCTGCGTTCTCTTTGTCATTCTCAACAAACTCCAACTCAAGTTTTACACTAGCATCCCCATCTGAAATTGTCTCCCAAACACTCGAGTTTATTTCAAAGTAATACACTGGCCAAGTGGGCTCTTTAATCTGAATCTTAACCACGTTGTTGGTTAGGTACAAACTACCATCACTCAACTCAAACCTGATGTCGTTCCCGCCAGTGAATAGGTCTTCCTGGACCAAGTCAATCTTTTCGTATCCAGGGCAGGAGGGTACAGAAGAACTGATTAATCTCCCGTTGAGGTAAACCCGCAGCACACCAGCCCTACCTCGAGTGGCGCACTCCACAAGGAACCTCAAATAGCCGCTCTCAAACTCATCCACCTCTTGTTTAGAAAGCCTGAAAGTTGTTATGGCTTCCAGTGTGTCTTTTTGTTTCACACTCGCTATAAGCTTTAAATCCCGTAACTCGTACTGGTTGCGCCCCCAGAACCTGTACCAGGGCACACCAGAGACGCTAATCTCTAGCACATTCTTATCCCCAATCAAGTCAGGGTTTATCTGTATTGGCTCAGAAGGCCCTTGCTTTAGGAAGCCATTGAATACCTCGTGGTTGTTAAGCGTGATTATAAGCCGACCTGAGCCAATTCTAACATTAAATGAAAGTAGCAATCCCTCTATTTCCTGTCTTTTGGTATCAAAATTAAACCTAAGTGATTCTGACTTTCTATCCAGTTTTGAGCTCATTACATAAATGGATTGCTTGTTTAAAATGACCCTATCCTCAGTTCTTGCAGATAGCACTATCTGGTTTAATGGGTGTTCAAAGCTCTTCTGTTGCTTTGGAAAGAGTGAGCCAGGGGATTCTAAAAGCAGTACTGTTTGGGCGGTTTCTCCTGGAGTGGTGCCGGTTGTGTCGCCTGTTTCGTTCTCACCCAGAAGTTCATCTCTTGCCTCAGGAGGTATCATTAAGAGATACACCACAATTATGAAACCAATGAAGAGAACAAGGGTGGCTGCATTGCTGGCACCTTCTTGACCCCTTTTGTTTCTTAGCATTATCACCAAAAATATGATATTATATATATAAAAGTTTTGTTGAGAGCAGGAAGCTTTGACTGGTTATAATTAGAATATCCTCCTTGACTCAAAGTAGTGCTGCACACTTGCAATTAGTTTGTGCTCCTCCACTAGGGTCAATTGCCTGTGTTTCATAACCAATCTACCGTTGATTATGGCATGGTGTACATCACTCCCAGAGCAGGAATAAACCACATGAGAGATTATATTGCGTATGGAGTGTGGCACCATCTTTGGGTTGTTAAGGGGAATTGCAATAATATCTGCCAAAAACCCTGGTTTAATGGTTCCAATCTCTTGGCTTAGTATATTGCCTGCTGTTACTGTTGCCATATCAAGTATCGTTTGGGCTGGCATAACTCTACTGTCATCCAGCATAAACTTGTGTAGCAGGGCTGTTTGTTTCATCTCTTCAAACATGTCTAGGTTGTTGTTTGAGGCGTTTGAATCAGTTCCAAGCCCAACTCTCACCCCAAGTTTTAACAGCAGATCCACAGGTGCTCTTGCTCCAGAGGCAAGCTTCATATTGCTCACAGGGCAGTGCGCCACACAGCATTTGTGCTTGGCAAGTATCTCTGCCTCTTGTTCACTAAGCCAACATAGGTGTATCCCAAGGGTGTTGGTGTTGAGGAAATCTATTTTCTTGAGGTATTCCACCACGCCCAAACCTGTTTTTTGCTTTACAAATTCTGCTTCCTCCCTGGTTTCAAGAATGTGACATTGGCAGCATAGTTTGTGTGTTTTGGCGAGTTTCATTGCCTCTTTGAGGAGATACTCAGAGCATGTGTTTGGGGCATGGGGTGCAATCGTGGGCTTGATTAACCCCTCATCTTTGAACATCTCTACATACTCCACTGCCTTTTTAAGCTCTTTCTCTGCCTTTGCTCTGTTCCACATATCAATCATGCCGTAACCGAGGTATGCCCTAATGCCGGTTTGTTTGACTGCTTTTGCAATCCGGTCAAGCTGGAACCCCATGTCCATGAAGCAGGTTGTGCCAGATTTAATCGATTCAATGCATGTGAGCAAGCCAGCATAGTAGGCGTCATCTATCTTTGCCTCAGCAGGCCAAACCCTCTTGTTTAACCAGTCTTTTAGTGTGAGGTCGTCAGAAACACCCCTCAAGAGGTTGGTGATTGTGTGAGTGTGCAGGTTAATCAAGCCGGGCATCACTAGCATATCGCTGCAATCCAGTATCTCTGCCTCGCTATTGAGTTTGCCTATCTTTGCTACCCTAGAGCCCTCAATGAGGATGTCCTGATGTTCTAGAACCCTCCTCTTCTCATCTTGGGTAATAATGTACCTGCAATTCTTTAAGAGAAGCCGCTCTTGTGTCATGCTCTGCACTAAAACACCTCCCCTTAATAAAATTTCGCTTTGGTTGGGTTCAAATTGGTTTGGAGTTATCAACACTTTTATATAACAATTTTCATTCCAGG
>QMQS01000005.1 GCA_003650585.1 Candidatus Woesearchaeota archaeon | reverse complement strand
TTGCTACCCCACACCACAATAACATAGTCACCCCTCTTTAAATCAAAAGTTTTTTTCAGTGCGGAGTAATCTTCCCCATAGTCTGGGGTCTTGGATGGAGGCAACACTAGCTCTTGTCCAGTGTAGTAGAATATCAATGCACCAGATGCACCCCACCTAACTGCAATGTCCCTTAGCATATAACTCGGTTTGGGTGTTGTTGGTGGCCTTAGGTGTAAGCACACAATACTATTGCTTTTAATTCCACTCACCTTTATTGAGTCCTTCATTACCAAAGCACGCTTCAGCTTAGTGTACCACTCCTCGCCAACTTCTGTGAGGTAATGCCCCTGCTTTGCTGATTCAATGAGCCCCTTCTCTTTGAGTATAGCCAATACACTCCTCACGCTCCCCTCACCCAAACCAGTCTCCAGAGCCATCCTTGCCCTCGATTTGATTGGCTTGATTCTGAGGAAAACATTCAGAACATCACAGCTATAGAACTTGGCTTGGGACCTTTGCATTTCACCAACAAAACCTTTAAATAGTATATATATTTTACTATTGGATGCTGTATCCAATGAACCCCGGAAAATATTACCTGGCGTTGATTGTACTGGTTTTGGTAGTGCCAGTTGTTTATAGTGAGAGGGTGGGAGTGTTTGTTGAGTTTCCATATGGGCTTGAGAGTGACTGCGTTGATGTTCCACTGGGTGCCACAGCCAAAGAGGCACTTGAAATGAGTAAGTTCACAGCAGAGTATAGCTACGGCGGTAGGTTTCTTGATAGCATAAACGGCTTGGCAGGGGACTACACAGAGCATATTAGTTGGTGGTTCTACTACAATGAGGGTAAAGCCACAGAGTTATCACCTGTGGGGATTACTGATTACAGAATAGATGGTAAGGGTTATTTTGTTTATTTTGGGTATTACCCATATGATGAGTCATTCATGCCAAAATCAAGCCCCAAAGCTGTGGCTTTCTATGATGCATGCCCCGTTAATATGCTTATTTTGAGGGATGTGTATGTGGAGACAAGCGAGGGCATAGTTGAGCTGACAAATGATTCAATAATCCTTGGTAAGCCTGGGGAGTTAATGCGCTTGCATGTGCGCTTGAAGAATGATATTTTAGGAGAAGAGTTTGATGGTGAGGACCAGGAGGTGCATGGTGAGGTCACACTAAGATTGAAAGATGGGAGTTATAAGGGGGACTTTTCTATACAACCTGACGAAACAGAAGAGGTTACACTAGAATTTGAGTTTCCATACATGAGTGCAGGTCATTATCGTGGCTTTTTGAATGTAAAGGGCTATGATAGGTTCAATAGCTATATTTTCAACAGGAGATTGGTGTTTGGGGTTAAGCCAGAGGGCTCAAAACAAACACCAGCTGTAATCCAAGAACAAACAACCACCACAGTGCCAGCAGAACAAACCCAGGCGAATAGAACACCAACTGGTGCTTACATAGCACCCCCGGTTACCCAAGAGAAATCACCCTGGATTTTGGTGGGTGTGCTGGGTGGCATTGTTGTCTTGCTAATGATAGTGTTTGTGTTTGTCTTGAGAAAATGAAACTCCAACTACTGCTAAAGAAAAAAGCAAACAGCAAGCAGAAGTTGCTGCAGCTACTGCTCCAACAGCAATTACAGATTATAAGGCTGCGGGAGTTGTTGTTCATGAGTATGTTTGTTATGCTCGGGGCAGGGTTGAGGGCTGCAATGCAATTCATACCGAGTGTTGAGCCAGTGACCTTTTTTGCAGTGCTTGCAGGGTGGCTATTTGGTAGCATACGTGGCTTTATGGTTGGAGCCACCACGCTATATGTCTCCAATTTCCTGGTGTTTGGCGGTCAGGGACCCTGGACACCATTTCAAGCCATCTCATTTGGGATTGCTGGTTTGCTTGGTGGATTAATCTCAAAAAGGATGAGGTATATTGAGGCAATTGGGTGTATGCTGGCCGCCACTATTGTTTTTGAGTTGATAATGAATCTTTTCTCAGGTATCTTTTTTGGTGGCAACATCCTCCTTGCTTTTTTCACAGCAGGTTACTTTATAGTTGTGCATGTTATTTCAAACATCTCTTTTGCATTGCTTATGCCTGTTGTGGGTAGGAAAATGAGGGACTTTGGGGGTTTTCATGAGAAGGGGTTTATTTCTCGGGTTGCTGGCACTCTTGCTCGGCTTGATGGTACTGTTAGGGGGTTTAAACTACCGGGCACCAACCCCAGAGCAAGGCAGTGATTTAGTGGAATTGAGGATTGAGCTCTTTGGTAATGCACACAAGGAGCTTTACAATGCCTCTGGCGTAACCCTTGAGCAATTGCTAAGAGTTAAGCATAATATAACCTACTCAGGCAGGTTAAAATGCCTAGACGGTGTGTGCGATTCTGGAGACTACTACTGGCACATCTTTGTGAATGGCAAGCCAGCCAATATGGGTATCAAGGCATACACCATTAAACCTGGTGACAAAATAGCCCTCAGATTCACAGGGTAAACCACTAAGCAGTGAAAACAATAACGAAAGATTTATAAGGCAATTGTATTTATTTTTCGGCAATGAGGCTTAAACGCGTTGGAGAAAAACTCAAGAGGGGGTTGGTTGGGTTAACAGCTGTTGCACTTTTTAGCACTTCTGGTTTTGGCATTCCACCAAGTGAGGTAGAGTGGTTTCCTTCTAATAGAACGAATCTGACAGCGAGGGTGTCAAACCTTGAGATGGAGTTTGGTTGGCAATCTTTTACGCCCTTCACTTTGATATCTGGGAGCAGAACAAGCAATATGGCTTTTGGTTTGTATTTTGGTGGCTCTGTTCCGTTTGAGGCAGAGTCAAAACCACGGGCTGTGGTTGGATGGGATCTGAGGGAGTATGATAGCATGGATGAGTTTGATTGGGTTAACTATTTGGATTACAAACTCTTTTTCAACATGCAACCCCTAGAATACAAGATATGCAGGTTCTCCTTTGGTTCAACCTACAAGCTTCCAAACTCAAATACACTTGATTTTCATTTGATTGCATTTGCAAAAGATATCCCCCTTTTGAAGTCTAATACCGAGGTTTTAAACCCAGAAGAGAACCGCTTTGGGTTCACTCTTAGCTTTGGCAATGAGAACCCAAGCTATGTTGGGCTTGATTGGGTTGCCTTGGATAATGGTCACAAACACTACTTTGCACTCAACTTTGGGAAGCAATTGGGTAATAAGAGCGTTTCTGTTGAGCTGCCAATTACCCCTGTTAGTGACCTCACAGAGAGGGTAAAGATTACATTTGAGTATTCTTTTTAACAACTTTAAAGTGGTCTTTTTGTGTTTTCCTTTCTATATTTTTCACTATAACAAAATATATAAATAAGTTAGTCATAAATAAATGAAAACATTTAGTTGTTATGATATAATAATAAAAAAGAGTTTACCCGTTTTGGTGGTTAGAATATTTGTTGGGGGGTTAAATAACTAGTCATACTATATTGTTATCATACAGGTATAGCTTTCATGTTCATATGCGAATATTATGAGTGCAGCTGGGGGGAACTTGGCAATTATGCTAGTCAGTACCAGCTCTGACATATTACCTGGCGCACGAATATTCGCATATGGCTGGTACAAAAAAAACAAAAACGGAGGTAGGAAAAAATGAAGAGAGTTTTTGCCTTGGTGTTGGCAGCTCTGCTGCTTGTACCAGCGGCATTGGCTACAAGTGTCGGCACAGGAATAGGAGTGACAATGGAGACAGAAGACTTCAAGCCACTAATTTGGTTGTGCGATGCTAGAAAAGTGAAGGACGACAATGTGCAGACAGGTAGAGTGAGCGATGGCGGTGAGAAGCTTGTTGAGAGAATCAACAACTACGCCTTTGAGGGCGAGAAGATAAAGTGGAAGGTTCTTGTGATGGACAAGAACGGCATTGAGAAAATCAGCGATGTGTTTGTGACCATTGGTTCTGTGCAAGGCGAAGGTAATGACATAGAGGCAAACTGTGTGCTTGACCATGTCCTAGTAAAAGATGAAGAAATCAAGAAAAAGTGTAACGCTAGGATAGGTGAAGAAGAGCTTGAGTATGCACCAGAAGATAATATCATGGCATACTACACCTGCACACTGACAGTTGAGCCAGCTGACTCAATGTATGGTGAGTACTGGGTGACTGCAGAGGTTGAGGACCTCGATGGTTTGTCAAGCACATTTGACGAGAACGAGTACTGGTTCTTCAACCCAGTTATTGCCTTGAGCATTGATGGCACAGTTGACTTTGGTGTTGTCAGGCCTGGCACAACTGCCTACTCTGACACCCTACTTGTGGGTAATGACGCTGACGCAGGTTCTGGCGTGATGCTGGACATGTTCATAACAGGGACTGACTTCTATGACCCATACAGTTCAGGCGCCAAGTGTCCAACAACGAACCAGCTTTCATTGAAGAACTTCGCTTACTATGCAGTGAACGGTGCTTACAGCACTGCACAGGACCCCAGAAGCGACGCTGAGGGCTATGTTGGTATAACATACGGCGACCACTGGGACCCAACTCTTTACGATGTTGCAGAGATACTACAGGTGCAGCAAGTGGGACCATACTACACAGCAAACATTTTAGCACCTGGTGCAGAGATGGCGCTAACATTCAGGCTGAACTTGCCAGAGCCATGCAACGGCGACTTCTCAGACGGTCAGATATACTTCTGGGGAGAGGCAATCTAAGCTTGAAACCCATTTTATTTTTTTTATACTTTTGATTTTTCATGCTCACCTGTGATCAATATGCTCAAATCAAAACTCACCTTAGCGTTCATATTCTTACTTTTCCTAGTTTTAGGTGTTTCGACTGCTTCTGCAGGTTATCATTATGCCTGTCTTAGGGAGGGTGAGACACTAGCGTCTGGTTGGATGTGCGAGCACACATGCTGTATGTTGTGTGTGGATGACAACAACTACCAGGCAGCGTGGTACAAGTGCTATGGCTTGCCTGGCTGCTCTTGTGACACTGACGATAACACAGACTTCCAACCACCCACAATCACAATCAGCAAACCTGTTGAGGGGCATGCTTATGAGTCAAGGAGCGTGCCATTCGACATTACACTGGACGAGGTGGCTTACCTATTAGATTATATGGAAGTGGGGAGAGAGCGCTATGGTTGGGTACGCCTTTGCCCACAAAAGTGCTCTGGTTATCAGGGCACAAGAACATTTAAAGATGGCGAACACACCCTCACTATTAGAGCGATCGACAAGAAAGGGAACACTGCCAAGAAGAATGTTACCTTTTATGTTGACTCTATTGCACCGAGAATCAGGAGAACCCTGCCTCCGAGGGATGCCTATGGCAACGGTCAGTTCAGCATCCAGTACTCAGAGGACAACCTTGTGAGCATAACCCTCTATTACAAGGATGCGGCATCTACTGACTTCGAGGCAATGACCAAAGCAGATTGCCCACCAGGGCAAAATGAGGAATGTGTGTTTGTCGTTACCGAGCCCCTCGCTCAGGGCACACTCACCTACAAGTTTGGGGTTACAGACAGAGCCCAAACAATCTTTACCCAACCAATAGACATTATCATTGACACAATACCGCCAGAGTTAAATGTGGCGTCTCCACCAAATCCATACGCACATGTTTTCGATACAACAAAGGTTCCATTTGACCTAGAGACAAATGAAGAAAGCGTAGTGGCTTATTTGGACCACACACTATCAAGACCCAAGTGGAAAACACTATGCAAGAACTGCATGAGCTACGAGGGCTCGCAGACATTCAAGGACGGTTACCATAGCATTACAATAACCGCCACAGACGCAGCAGGCAACACAGCGAGTGTTGAGCGCGAGTTCTATGTTGATTCAAAACCGCCAAAAATTGTCGCTACAGAACCAAGGAATGGTGAGTACTGCAATGGTGAGTTTAGCGTTATTTACAATGAAGAAAATCCAGAAACAGTAACGCTGTATTACAGCACTGACTCTGGGCAGAGTTTTAATGTGGTACCCAGCAGCAGTTGCCCAGCTGGTTCAAAACAGGAGTGTGTTTTCCTAGTTGGGGGGCTACCCCAAGGCGAGGTTGAGTTTTACTTTACAGTTGAGGATATTGCCGGCTCTGTTGCAGAGTCAAGGCACGCTGTTGCTTTGGTTGACACAATACCACCAGTGCTGACCATACATCAACCAAACCAGGATTTATACAACACCAAAAGGATTATGTTCAACCTCAGCACAAGCGAGGATGTTTTGCTTGAGTACAAGGACCTTGAGGATAGGAGACCAAGGTGGAAGACACTGTGCAAGGGTTGCTCTGCTTATGAAAAGCAAGTTACATTCAAGGATGGTTTCCATAGGGTTGTTATCAGAGCAACAGACAAGGCAGGCAACCAAGACAATCACACAATAGAGTTTACTGTTGACAGCACAAGACCCAAGATAAGGGGCTCAGCGCCTAGGGAGCGTGCGTTTGGCAATGGTGTATTCTTTGTGTGGTACACTGAGGATAACCCTGTGGAGGTTGTGCTGCATTACAGCCAAAACCCAGAGGGTGTGTTTGAGCAGTTAACAAAGCCAAATTGCCCGGGTGGCAAGAACCAACTTTGCAGTATAGATTTGGCAGAGGTCATACCCAGAGAGCAACTAGAGGGGCAGCTTTATTACTATTTCTCAATCAGGGACATATCTGGGCTTGAGGACACCCAAAAGAAAACAATTGGTATAACCCTTGATGGTAGGCAACCAAGCATGCAGGTGAATTCACCTCTGGATGGAGATGTGTACACAGACAGAAGGATAAACTTTGACATATTTATGGATGAACCCTGCAATCTGATGTACATAAATGACAACTCTCCAAACCCACAATGGAAGACCCTGTGCTCTAAATGTACAGAATACCATGGCTCAAGGTACTTTAATTACGGTGAATACAGTTTGAGAATAAGGGCGAATGATATGGCTGGGAATTTTGAAGAACAGCAAATTGGCTTCAGAGTTGAAAATTCGTAATCGGGTAGTGTCTAACAACATTTATATACCCTTATCTCATAAGAATTATTAGATGGTAACACACTCAAGACTAGCCTATACTCTATTTTGGGTTTTACTTTTATTCCTTTTCTTACCTCTCTCTCACAGCTCTTCGGTTTCAATAAACACTCGAGTGAGTATGAGGGGGCATGGTGGTGTGCTCCATATAGACGACACAACATTTGATTCTGGGGCAAGATCAAGGTTAGTTGCCAATTTGAGAAAGGCAGATGGGCTCTGCCGCGGCAGCTTGACACTCAACTTTGTTGGTGAAAATCAAGAGGAGAAGGTTTACCTTAGGATTAGGATTAGGGTTAAGGATGGGTGCTTCCTTGAACAGGATTGGTTGTTCCTCAACATACCTGCTGATATTAGTTACAGAACAACCCAAAAAACCAAGCGGGTGATAACTGGCTATACAAACCGTGGCTACCCTATATGGAGGTATGTGAGAACAGGGGAGCGCAAGAGCGAGAGGTTTAAAGCCCAAGTGGCTGTGCTCGTGGTGGATGGTAGCATAACTGTGCTCTCAGACCGCTTTGGGGTTTACAATATTGCCTTGGATAGATACTCATACAAACAATTCAACTAAAAAAGAGGGGGTGCTAAAATGAAAAAAACTTTGTTTGTAATACTTCTAGTGATTTTGAGCAGTCAGCTTGTTCTTGCTACAGTCCATGTGAGTAAGCCGACCTACTTGACAAACCACCCAAAATATGACCGCAATCCTGCACCTTTCTTTGATGGCTCAAATTATTGGCTCTTTTACACAAAGGCAGACTCTGGCATTGGCATCCGTGGTGTTTCTAGCTACGACCCAGATTCAGATGCCTATTCTGTTTTTTACAAAACAGCCTCCTCGCCAGAGGCTTTGGCATCTGCTCCTGAGCAGCAGATAGGAGTAAGCTATACAAACAGACCAGCGGGGTTTAGTCAGCGTGTTGCTTCTGGTATAGTGTTCTCAGACGGCTCGATTCTTGTTATTGTGAGTTCTGGACAGGATGGCACAGACAAGAATTTTTACAAATATACCTATAACCCCACAACCTATCAATGGTCTGGCCCAACACAGATTGTGCCTGTGTCTGGCACAATAACTGGTGGACATGTCCGCACATATTATGATGGCTCCACAATCTATATGGTTTGGGAGGGCACAGACGGTAATTCTTATTTTTCAAAGTCCACAGACAATGGAGCTACATGGACTACACCTGTGCAGATTTCAACAGACAACCAGCCTGCAATCACAAAGTCAGGTGGTACATTGTATGTGGTTAGCATAAGTGACACTGCTAATAATCCAATAAGGCTTTATCGCTCAACAGATGACGGTGCAACCTGGGACACTGGCACAGATGTGGACAACTTAGAGGGCTTCTACGACCCTTATATTTTTGTGCACCTTGGAGCTTTGTATGTGCTGTCTGCACCATACGATGACGTTACAGACGAACAACACATTATGATTACAAAATCCACAGATGGCTTAACAGGCGCAACATGGACAACAGCAACCCCTGTAACGAGTGGAGGTTATGGCAGCACAAAATGGTGGGACTTTTGGCCAGTTGGCTTGTCTGATGGAACCAATGCCTATCTCTTTTACACAACAGAAAAGGAAGGCACTCAACTTGGAGATGGTGAAATAGCACTATTCAAGTTGGACTGGGATATAACAGAGGAACACTATGAGGCAATTCAGCCAGCAATAGATTCAGCCACAGATAATACAATAATTAAGGTTAGCGAGGGCACCTACTATGAGAATGTAGTCATAAATAAACCAGTTAACCTTTCGGGTGGTTCTAGGCCAAAAATAGATGGTTCTAGGCTAGGTCCTTGTATTACCATATCTGCGGACGCTGTCATTGTTAGTAGATTTGAGCTTACTAATGGTACAAACGGCATATCCTCCTCAGATACAGATGGGACCACAATAAGTAATTGTTCTATACATCACAACTATAATGTTAATGGATACGAGGGAGCGGGTATAATGTTCTGGTCCGGGCCTGGAGCCTCTATTATTGATGATTTTGATAATAACTCGATATTGAACAATGAGATATACAGTAACGATAGGCAAGGCATATACTTGGGCGGATCTTACGATGATTCAATCCTTTCTGAAAATAATAGGATTGAGGGAAACAAAATATACAATAATGGACTCAACACTTATGCACAGGGACCAGACAATTCTGCTTACGGCATTCAACTCTCATTTGCAGATAACAATGATATAATTGATAATGAGATTTACAATCACAGATGGAACTATTCACCAACATTCCCCTTTGGCCAGGGGATTTATCTTAACAATGCATATTACAATAATGTAACAATGAATAATATATAT
This sequence comes from Candidatus Woesearchaeota archaeon, assembly GCA_003650585.1. Lineage (GTDB taxonomy): Archaea > Nanobdellota > Nanobdellia > Woesearchaeales > B29-G15 > B29-G15. Next base: position 11,222 of record QMQS01000005.1, on the reverse strand, counting down.
GGGAATGATTATGGGGTGGCCCAATATTCTGATGGAAGGGCCCCCAGTCAAACTAATTATCTCTCCAACAACAAAATCTCTGGGAATATATATTTTGGAGTACGTAATTTTGATACAAACCCCACACTCAATGCTGAGCACAATTGGTGGGGGGCTCCAGATGGGCCAAGCCACTCCCCTGGCTCTGGAGATAAGGTTGAGGGTAACGTTGACTATGATCCCTGGTGGGCTAATGAGGATATGACCCTTGAAGGCACTGAGGAATCCCAAGCAATTGGTAATTGTGATGATGGCTTTGACAATGACTACGATGGGTTTGCAGACTGTGAGGACCCAGATTGTGATGGTGCAACAGTTGCCTGTGGCTCAGGGGCTTGTGAGGGTACCAAGGTATGTGAAGCAGGTACTTGGACTCCCTGTTCAACATTTGGCGAACCTTGCGATGATGGCTTGTGGTGTAATGGTGCAGACGAATGTGATGCTGACGGCAACTGCGTGAATATTGGCCCACCAGTTGACTGTGATGATGGTATTGGGTGTACGCTGGATAGCTGTGACGAAGCAAATGATAAGTGCTTGAATCAACCAGACGATTCTGTATGCGATGATGGCTTGTGGTGTAACGGTGCAGAGTATTGCGATGCTGTACTTGATTGTCAGCCCGGCACACCTCCAGATTGCTCTGTTAATGACCTAGCAGAGGTCAATACTTGTACATATTATCCAGATGGCAACGAGTTCACACTTGACTACAGACCTGCATTTACCAGCACATGCGATGAGGTAAATGATGAGTGTACAACTGGCAACTCAAGCATAACCCACACCTGCAGCATAGCAGAGTGCGGGGCAGAGTGCGAGAGTGATGATGACTGCCAAGCCACAGAGTGCGATTACCTTGATGGTTGCTACGATGGTACCTACAGGGATTATCATGATGTGGCAAACTCTTGCTTGAGTGTCTGTACATGTACACACAACTCCTGTGATGCATACGACACACAGGAGACGGACAATGATGGTGATGGGTATGATATTGAGTGCGACAATGAGTGCGATGATACAAATGCCTCAATCAACCCCGGGGCAATAGAGAAGTGTAATGGTGTGGATGACAATTGCAATGGTGTGGTTGATGAGGGGTTTACTGATACAGATTCAGATGGCACGGCAGATTGTGTTGATGATGATGACGATAATGATGGCATTCCAGACGAGCAAGACCCAAGGCCCCTTATACCCAATGAACCACCAGTTACATCCATCACAGCCCCAGCAGAGAACTCATGGCACAGTACAGATTTTAGTGTCACTATAGAAGATACAGATGCTGATGGTGATAGCATAACATGCGAGTATAGGGTGCTCGCTAAGCATATAGGGGAGTGGGAGGTTACTAGAGATTGGACACCGAGAGAGTGCAACTCAGATGTGCTCATTACTGTGGGTTGGAACGAAGATGGCTCACCAAAGGATTGCCCATACCAAGGCTACGGATATTGTGAGGTTGAAGCAAGAGCAACAGACGAATGGGGGGCAAGCCAGACACCAGAAACAAGGAGGTTCTCTATTGATTGGACAGGACCAAGAATAAGGGAGATAAGCCCAAGGGATGGGAGTGTTACAGGCGACACAAGCCCGAGGATAGAGGCAAGGTACAGTGACCGCTACTCGGGCATAAACCAGCAGAGTGTTAGGTTGTGGTTGGATGGTGTGGAAAAAACCCAGGATTGCAACATAGGTGCCAACTCAGTGGTTTATCAAATGAACTCTTTTGCAAGTGATGGCTCAGATGATGGGGTTCACACAATCAAGGTGTATGTGGAAGATATGCTGGGCAATCAAGCAGAGCTAGAATGGAACTTCACTTTAGACACCGCAATACCTGGGGTTAAGATAATACTACCAGAGTATACTAAGTATGACACAAGACGGCTTATGGTGGAGGTCGAGACTGATGAGCGAGTGAAGAGGATAAGGGCGATAAGGAATAGTGGTAGGGCTATAGTGCTATGCAGAGATTGTGATTATGTTAAGAAAGGGGTTACCTTCTTTGAAGGCAACAACACGCTCAGGGTTGAGGCAGAGGATTATGCCGGCAATGTTGGTACTGCAGAAACAGAGTTCTACATCGACTCTAAGAAGCCGAGGGTACATAAAACCTGGCCAAGGGATGGCACATATGTGCAAGGCACAGAGTTTGGCATTAAGTACACAGAGTCCAATCTCCAAGAGGTTAGGCTAAAGTGGACACCATCTAGCACTGGAGTTGAGCAAACTGAGGTGCTTTCAAGTTGCTTGCCTGGCAGAGCAAAGCAATGCTCATTGCATTTAGACCTCTCTGGTTATGACGGTCAAACAATCCAGTACTATTTTGAGCTTGATGATGGGGTTAACATAGCTAGGTCCAGCACAAAGAGTGTGTATGTGGATAACACAGCACCCCAACCGAATATTACTTCTCCCACAAATGGGGCATTGCTAAACTCAAGGCGGGTTTACCTTAGTGTTGACATACTAAACAATGAGCCCGCACTTTTGGAATATGCAGTTGATGGTAGTGGCTACAGACGTTTGTGCTCAGGATGCACCGATTACTTTGGGTGGAAAACTTTGAGGGATGGATTTCACATACTAAGCGTGCGTGCCACAGATAAAGCAGGCAATTCTGCTACAGAGCAAATAGGGTTTGCAATAGACAGCAAACCGCCAAGAATTCGCAGGATAGAGCCATATCGTGGTTATGCTACAGGCGAGTTCAGAGTTACATACACAGAAGAGGCCCTAAAAAGTGTAACCCTGCATTATGGCACGGAGAGTATGACAAGATTGGATTGCCCCTCAGGAACTAGGATGAGCTGCACATTCAACATACCCAACTTGGATGACTACGATAATAGCATATTAGAATACTGGTTTGAATTAGAGGACTGGGCAGGGAACATTGCCAGGTCAAGAACAAGAAAGCTTAAAGTGGACACAACAGCCCCACAGATTGATGTTACACTTCCAGAACAATGGGGAATCTACACAAGGCGTGTTCCTTTTAGAGTGAGGTTGAGTGAAAGGGTGGCACGCTTGTATTACATTGATGCATATGACCTAAGAGAGAGGACTCTGTGCAGGGGCTGCACATATTATACTCACAGAGGGTTGCCATTCACACGAGATATAACAACACCCCACAACATAACAATCTATGCTGTGGACTATGCAGGCAACCAAGCAAACCCTGTACAAAGAGCCTTTACTGTGATTTAATCTTTATTTAGTAGTAACATTTTCTCCTCGAGAGAACTGTGTTCTTTAGTACAATAATGTTTTTAAATAATTTATGTTTACTGCTATCAAATAGTAGTAATCAATTAATACTACTAAAAAGAAAAAAATCTGTTGGGGGGTTAAATTGAGATTAACAAAACTACTCTTAGTTGCGATTTTATTCATGGCTTCAGTTGAAAGTGTCTTGGCTTTGTCAGCCACAATAGGCAACGCAAAGATGATTCTTAGGCCAGACATAACACCAGGGGAAGTTACACGCATACAGAAGTCCATTCTAATAAAGAATGTGAATGAGTATCCAGTTACGGTTACGCTGACACCAGATGACACACTCGCTCAGATTATTAACATGCCCACGACAGAGTACAAACTCCAGCCAGATGAACAAGTGGATGTGCCATTCACAATTACACTCACACGAGAGGGAAAGTATGATGGTAAGATATTCGTGTTATTCAAGCCAGATGACCCCAATATTAGAGACAGTCCAGTTGGGCTAACTTCAAGAGTAATAATTGTTACGAGTGGATACACAGGTGAAGAGGAGACCGAAACGCCTGAGAACGAGTCTGTGAGAGTGCAGGAGCAACCGACCCAAGACAATGAAACGGCTCAAGTTGAGGAAGGTAATGTAACCCCAGCACCAAGAACACCCACACAACCTCAGCACTATCAAACTGTTGGTTCCAAAACGCCAAATCCGGTTGTTGCGATAGTTACAGTTCTGGTTGTGGTGTTAGTGGGGGGGATTATATCTTACTTTATACTGAGGAAGGTTTGGTGAAAATGATAAACAAAAATCTCATTTGGTTTTTCTCTTTTTTAGTATTGCTAATGGTGAGCGACATTGCAGCGGCTTATGATACTGGTCCTGTTGCATACATAACCCGCAACCCACTAAGGATTGAGCAGACAATTGTTGACACCCTTGAAGAGATGGGGTTCACTGTGACTGTACTGGAGAGCTCAGAGCTTGATGGCGTGGATTGGAGTCAATACCTGTTCATTGTGGTGAATGATGAGATATTTAACAACCCAGGCGAGATACCAGTTAATGATGTCAAAACATTAATCCTCAACACTTGGAACATTGATGATTTTCACTGGTCAAAGAGAGGCTCCCAGTATGCCAGCAGCCAACCAATCATAGTAATAAACCAACGCCCAGGACACATAATAACCCAGGGTTTGCCTGTCAACATTACAATATATACTCAAGCAAAATACAACGGAGCTAATATACCTGTTAATTATTTGTACAGGTTTGATAAGGCACCAAAGCTAGATACAGTTGTTTCAACAATCATTAACTCCCTTGATGCTGTGATTGCAACTGCAGAAAAGGGTACAAAACTACGGGACGGTGTGTACGCAAACGAGAAGGGAGTATTCTTTGGTATTTTTGAAACAGAGTTCTGGACTCCACAGGCAAAGCAATTGTTTGAGAACTCTGTTGAGTGGCTCCTAACAGACACATCACCACCAATGATTATTGGAGATGTGGTGGTTGAGGAGGTTACTGAAACAGCAGCAAGGATAACCTGGCAAACTGATGACAGTGCCACCTCACGCATAGATTACGGCACCACTCTTGGCTTGGGTGAGGTGTATGAAGATACAAACCTGGTTACAGAGCATAACATTGTGCTAACTGGTTTGAGCCCAGTAACATCATATTACTTCAATATCACCTCATGCAATTCACATGGCTACTGCAGAACAGTGGGGGTTTACAACTTCACAACCCTTGATTTAACCCCGCCCAGCTTCCTAAGCATCGAGATAACAGAGGTGACAAACGATAGTGCAACTGTTGTTGCCACCACAGACGAGCCAGCAATCGCTTACTATTACTTTGGGTTGTCGCCAGATGATCTGTCACAGATTGCCTATGATTTGGGCTATTACACAACCCACAACCTCGGTGTCGGGCCGCTGAGTGAACACACCACATACTACTTCCAGTTCCAGGTTTGCGACCCCTCAGACAATTGTAGGTGGAGTGATATTGGTAACCTTACCACACTGGACTTCACCCCACCCGGGGCACCATTGAACCTCAAGGGGTTTGTGATAAACAGCAACAACCACATACTGCTCAATTGGTCTGCTCCTGAGGGTGAGCCTGTTGACCATTACAATATTTACATTGCTCAAACACCAGATGGGTTTGACTTTAGTGAGCCATTCGCGACCACATCAGATTTATCCTGGGAGGACGCCACTGCCCCAGATGTTTCACAGAGGTTTTACATAGTGAGGGCAGAGGATGCTTATGGGAATGAAGAAACCAACCAATACACTGTTGGTAAGTTTGACATCCCCCTCGTTGAGGGTGTAAACTTGGTGTCTTTGCCACTTATACCATTTGACAACTCCATTCCAGAAGTCATGCATCAAGATGGCTCCTTCCACCCTGTTTATGAGATTGTGGGCTATGATGGTGGTACATACACAACAGCAGTGTTTGATATAGATAACCCACCACTCTATTGGAGGAGCGATAACGGTCTCACTGCACTGGAGAACGGTCGAGGGTATTTCTTCAAATCAAACACAGATTACACATTTACCTTAGTGGGCACACCTGCAACTTCACCCCAAAGCGTACAATTGAGTGAGGGGATTAATCTGGTTGGATACACATCACTACAGCCAAAGCCATTATCTGAGGTGATTCCAGGGGATGCCACAGAGCATCCAATTACAGAGGTGCTTGGGTTGAATAATGTGGGAAGCTATAATATTGCCAGGTTCTATGCCAATAATCCACCCACCTATTGGTGGTTTTACCCCTTAGAGTTCCAGATAGAGCCAGGGCATGGGTACTTTTTCAAGGTTACACAGGCAACGGTTTGGGAACATGAGCCTTAAAATGAGATACTGGTTAGTATTAGCCTTGGTACTACTCTCATGTTTGAGAGTTGGACTAGCTCAAGCCGCAGAGTTGCACATAGCAGTAATGGAGGATGCGAGAGTGGAAAACGCTACAAATGCAGACAATAATTATGGAGATGCAAGACAGCTTAAGGTTGGTAAATACACAAGCAGTGCGATGCGAAGTTATCTCAAGTTTAACCTCTCCACTCTCCAAGAGTTAGACTTAGACAATGCTTGGCTTGTGCTCTACTCTATTGGTGGCTCTGGTATACCTGTGATTAGTGTACACAGTGTCGAGGCAACGTGGGAGGAGGAGAGTGTGACATGGAACAGTGCGCCAGGTTTTGTTGGAGAGCCCATAACATTTGAGACTAATCCTCCCTACTCGGGGCTAATAGAGTTCAATATTACTGCGGCTGTTAGAGATGCTCTAATTAGCTCAGATAACACAATCTCCCTGCTCTTGAAGGTCAGTGATGAGTCAAAGGATTACAATTATAGGATATTCATGTCAAAAGAGAACCCCTCCAACACCCCATATCTCAGGGTTGAGTTTACACCACATGCCCCACAAATAACCACAGTTACTGCGCCCACACAGTTGAATGAGGGTGAGATTGCAATACTGGGTTTCTCTGCAACAGACGCAGACAACGATATAACTTCTTATGCTATTTATGTGGATGGGGTTTTGGTTTCAAACACTAATGCCACTGAGTGGCAACCAAATTATGAAGACTCTGGCACTCACGAGGTAAGGTTTGTGGTTTATGATTCCACTAATGGAAACGATACACAAACAGTTAATGTGGAAGTCCAAGATGTTGAGAATCTTGTTATCAATGAATTCCTAGCGCATTCACGCTCCCCGGGCAACGAATGGATTGAGTTGTTCAACCCTCTTGCCACAGAAGAGAGTGTGAATGACTGCTACATAACTGAGAGCGGGGGGTTTGTTGTCCCACTATCTGGAATAATCCCTTCAAATTCATACGGTATTGTATCAAATTTAGGCATCCTCGATAATGAGGGTGATGAAATCAAACTCTTCTGTTCAGGGGTGTTAGTGGATAGGGTGGCTTACGGTATTTACGATGACGGCAATACAGGTGATAATGCACCACTTGCACCAATGGGTAACACCACTGGACGCAGGTATGACGGGTATGACACAGATACAGACTCAAACGATTTTGTAGTCTTTTCGCAGCCATCATTTGAGGCACCGAATGAGGCAGAGGAGTATCATGATGCTGATACCAATCACGATGGGTGTGTGAGCATGTCGGAACTGCTTGCTTACATAGGTCTGTGGAAGGCAGACCCAATCGGGATAGGTATGGAGAGATTGCTCTCAGCAATCGCTCTATGGAAAGCCAATCCAATATGTCAAGGGGGGTAATGATGAAGGCAAGAATAATACCAATATTAATTTTATTTTTAATGACAGCACAGATAGTTGCTGCGTCAACAGTTACCAGGTCGTTCTCAACCCAAACAGTTGAGCCGCTTGGTAATTTGGATGTCACACTCACGGTAGATGTTACTGGTTCGGAAAGCTACTATGCAATAACTGAAAACCTACCAGAGGGTTTTAGTGTGAGTGACTTGGGTGGGGGCACACTGAGCCAAGATGGTAGGTACATATCGTGGGTTGTTATATCTGATGCCCAAGACACAACCTACACATACACAGTGGTTGCCCCAGAAACAGAGGGGGTTTACACCTTCTCAGGCATTTATGGGTTTGAAGGGGGCGACATCCAGGACATTCTCGGTGAGACAACAGTGACTGTGGCAGAGCAGGTTCCAGAGGACACGAATCCACCAACAATCATCTCAGACTCGGTAACACCAGGCAAGTACAGTGCAACAATATATTGGGAGACAGACGAGCCAGCCACATCTAAAGTTTACTATGGTACAACCACTGAACTGGGTAGCTTCACTACTACCAGCTTGGATTTAACCACTTCGCATGTTGTAACCATAAATGGCTTAATACCCAGCACAACCTATTACTACAAGATTGAGTCATGCGACGCTTCTCAAAACTGCATCAATTCCTCTTTGAAGCAATTCACTACACTTGAGATTTCTCAAGGTACGTACACACCTGACCTCGATGCCAATTATGTTAGAGGCAGGATTACTATTGATGGCATCATTGCCCCTCAGGGTACTCGCTATTCAGTGCTTGTAACTGACGGGGTTAACACTGGCTATGTTTATTCTGGTTTGGTGGATGATTTAGCCATACCAGAGTTTGAAAAGGGCCAGGGTAAGTACGATACCGGGGATCAACCAGGGTTTAATACCGGTGATACATTTACACTTTCATCCCCTGATTGCGTGGGCGAGGTTAGTGGTGTTTTCGAGCCCTTCGGCAATGATGACGTGGAGCTCAATTGTGTGATACCTCCAACCATATCCAATGTGCAACACACACCCCAGCAACCAAATGAAACGAGCATTGTGAGTGTGTCAGCTGAGATTACTGACAACTTGGGTGTGGATACAGCAAAGGTATTCTACAGGGTTAATAATGGTGCTTTCTCAAGCATCGAGATGACAAATGGGGTAGTTTGGGAAGCCACACTTGGCAGCTTCAATGCCCTTGATGCTGTGGAGTACTATGTATGGGCTAATGACACCACTGGTAGTGTCTCGCAAAGCCAGGTCATAGCATTTACAGTGCTAGCAGTTGATGCAGATGGAGATGGCTATGACTCAACTGAGGATTGTGATGATTCCAACCCAAATGTGTATCCAGGAGCACCTGAATTGTGTAATGGTATAGATGACAACTGTGATGGTCTTGTGGATGAAGAGGGTGCAGAGGATTGCACTGTGTATTATTATGATTCTGATGGTGATACTTATGGTACTCAAACAAGCAGGTGCTTGTGTAATCCTGAAGGGAATTACACTGCAGTCACTGATGGCGATTGTGATGATACAGAGCCCGAGGTCAACCCAGGGGCAACTGAGGTTTGTAATGGTATAGATGACAATTGTGATGGCTCTGTGGACGAGGGCTTTGCTGACACAGATTCAGACGGTTTGGCAGATTGTGTTGATGATGACGATGATAATGACAGCATCCCAGATGAAGACGACAATTGCCCATTAATCTACAACCCTGAACAAGAGGACAATGATGGAGATGGCATGGGTGATTGGTGCGATGAAGATGACGATAATGACGGCATCCCAGATGAAGACGACAACTGTCCATTAATTTACAACCCTGAACAGGAAGATAATGACCAAGACGGCATAGGTGATGCCTGTGATGATGACGATGACAATGATGGCATTTTGGATGAAGATGATAACTGCCCACTCACATACAATCCAGACCAGCTTGATACTGACAGTGATGGTTTGGGTGATGCCTGTGACGATGATGATGATAATGATAGCATCCTAGATGAGGATGATAACTGCCCATTAATCTACAATCCTGGACAAGAGGATAATGATAATGACGGTTTGGGCGACGTTTGTGATGCAGATGACGATAATGACAGCATTCTAGATGAGGATGACAATTGTCCATTCACACCAAACCAGGATCAAGGGGATACAGATGGAGATGGCATAGGTGATGCATGTGATGAAGATATAGACAACGATGGCATTTTGAATGAGGATGACAACTGCCCATTAATCTACAACCCTGCTCAAGAGGACAATGATGGAGATGGTTTGGGAGATGTGTGCGATGCAGATGATGACAATGATGGTGTTTTGGATGGCTCAGACAATTGCCCATTAATTTACAACCCAGCGCAAGAGGATAATGATAATGACGGCATTGGAGATGTTTGTGATGCAGATGATGACAATGATGGCATTTTGGATGGAGACGATAACTGTCCACTCACCTATAACCCAGACCAGCTTGACACTGATGGTGATGGTTTGGGTGATGCGTGTGATGACGATGATGATAACGACGGCATTTTGGATGAGGATGACAACTGCCCATTAATCTACAACCCTGCTCAAGAGGACAATGATGGAGATGGTTTGGGAGATGTGTGTGATGCAGATGATGACAATGATGGAGTTTTGGATGAAGAAGATAACTGCCCATTAATTTACAATCCTGCACAAGAAGACAATGACCAAGATGGTCTTGGAGATGTGTGCGATGAGGATGATGATAATGACGGCATTTTAGATGGAGATGACAACTGTCCATTAACCCCAAACCCAGACCAGGCAGATATGGATGGTGATGGCATAGGTGATGTTTGTGACGATGACGATGACAATGACGGCATCCCTGATGCAGATGATAACTGCCCATTCATCTACAACCCTGCTCAAGAGGACAATGATGGCGATGGTCTTGGAGATGTGTGCGATGCAGATGATGATAATGATGGCATTTTAGATGGAGACGATAATTGCCCATTCATACCCAACCCCGGTCAAGAGGACAACGACCAAGACGGCATTGGTGATGTTTGCGATGAGGATGACGATAACGATGGCATTTTAGACGGCTCAGATAACTGTCCGTTCACACCAAACCCAAGTCAAGAAGACAATGACCAAGATGGCATAGGTGATGTTTGTGACGATGACGATGACAATGACGGCATCCTAGATGGAGACGATAACTGTCCACTCACCTATAACCCAGACCAGCTTGATACAGATTCAGATGGCTTGGGCGATGCATGCGATGAGGATGACGATAATGATGATATTTTAGATGGAGACGATAATTGCCCACTGATCTACAATCCAAGCCAAGAGGATAATGATAATGACGGCATCGGAGATGTCTGCGATGCAGATGATGATAACGATAGCGTTTTAGATGAGGATGACAACTGCCCATTAATTTACAACCCTGGACAAGAGGACAATGATGGCGATGGCATGGGAGATGTCTGTGATGCAGATGATGATAATGACGGCATCTTGGATGGAGACGATAACTGTCCACTAATACCAAACCCATCACAGGAAGATAATGACCAAGACGGCATTGGTGATGTTTGCGATGAGGATGACGATAATGACGGCATTTTAGACGAAGA
>QMQS01000004.1 GCA_003650585.1 Candidatus Woesearchaeota archaeon | reverse complement strand
TCGCAAACATCGCCCTTGCCATCTCCATCCATATCTGCCTGGTCTGCATTCTCAACCTTTGGACAGTTGTCTTCATCATTAAGCACCTCATCGCCGTCTATATCGTCATCACATGCATCGCCCTTGCCATCGCCGTCCATATCTGCCTGGTCAGGGTTGGCATCATCCGGACAGTTGTCTTCTATGTTTGGAATGCCATCTTGATCCTTGTCCTTACCCTTGCATCCACCGCCGGAGCCGCCTCCTCCGCCACCACAGCCCCCGCCTGCACATGGGTCCCAGGGCTGCGGGCTAAATGACTCCTTTACCCAAAGCGGACCAATGCAGCTGTAGGTGTCCTCACCAACATACCTCTTTGTACCTTCTGAAACACACCCTGACTCAGATGAGCACTCTGTACCGTCATTTGGACAGCAGTGCTTTATGCCGGCCTCTGGTGTGGCGTCTGTTTTTGGAATGTTGTATGGTAAGCATGCCAAGCCCTCGCTACACTCAAGGGTATTATCGCATTCCTCACCATAATCCTTCTTGCCCTCGCCTGTTTCCAACCAAGAGCCATCTATACATGTGTACTCCACAGAGCTCTCCTCGCCTAGGACGTATGTGGCGCCCTCGTTTGCGCATTCCCCTTGCCCGTTTGTGTAAACCCCACACTCATCTTCTCCACAACAGATGTAAAAAGTCTCTTCAACAATAGCGGGTTTACAGAACAGGTCCTGTTCACATGTAGCAACCTGGTTAAGTATTGGGGTACCGTCAAAGGCATAATCCACTATCTCTGCACAAACCATGCCTTTACCAACTGGCTCACCTGAAGCAACCCAAAGCCCATCAGTACAAACCATGCTGGTGTCATTGTAAGGCATATCACCTGTGGGTACACAAACATCAACCATAGTATCATTTTCACCGGGCACCTCTGCAGCACACTCCTCGCGGTAGCAGCACACACCTCGGCCTGTATAGCCACCACCCTCTTCTACAACACCCTTGCAAAACACTCTAGGGTCTGAAACATTGAATGGGTCACATGAGTTGTTTACTGTAACAGGACAAGCCTCGCCCCTTGGCTTTGGTGGGTAAAGTTCAGGTGCGCAAAAGGACTCACTACACTCTGTAATATTCTCTAAATCAAACCACAATTGGTTTTCGCCTAGGCACAAAAGCTTAAACTTCTGCTCAGCACTAACAGGAAATTGGGGCTCTCCTGTTGGAGGGGCTGGTGGTGTCTCAAGTGGTCGCTCACAGCAGCACCCTTGTTCGCAGTAAACTGCATTGGGAAACTCCTCTGGCGTCATCAATGCACACGCAGAGTCATTATCAGAGGGGTAAAACCACTCCTCCAAGCAGTTCGACATATTAACTGGTCCGATCTCGCCTGGCCCCACATAAGATGTGTTGTCATCTGGGCAACACTCACTTGCATTGGTGAAAACACATCCACTAACCAATGGATTCAAACAGCAACCGGTGTCCTGTGCTACAACGAATGGAATTACTAAAGCAACAAGCACAACGAAAGTAAGCAAATAATTTCTCGGTTTCATTTTGTTTTACCTCTCTAAAGTTCGAACTATTCAATACTTGGTGTACTATTATATAAAATTTTCGTCAAGCAATTGGCTAACTCACTGTTATGGTAACGCTGTCTGATTTGCCGTATTTGTCTGTAACTGTAAAAGTAACATCATAGCCATGCCCAAGATTTTCAAACGCCACGCCCCAGAGTTTTGTATGCCCCATGCTGCTGTTCTCTTTTACAATTGGCGCCACCGGGTAGCCGGTTATTGTAAGCTGGATATCGTCCACATCCGTTCCCCAAACAATGTCCTCATCAGTGCCGTTTATTAAATACAAGATTTTATGTACGCTAATACCCAACAGAGGTTGCTCTATATCCAAATAACCCTTATCAACAATGCTAACCTTTGGTGGGTGGTCATATAACTCGAGGGGTATATGGAGGGTGTCTGTGTACATCCCGTCACTGAACCTCAAATCAAGGTAATTATCAAAAAAGAGGTTGCTGCCTTTGTATTGGCATTCTTGGTTCCAACCGCAGTTTGCTGTTTTGAAATCCCAGGTTAGCATATCATCGTCTGGGTCATACGCCCGTTCATAGCTCACACCCAATGCTCTTCTATAAGCCAGCCACAAACACTCGATTGCCTTGCGTGTCATGTTTGTACCAATTTCTGCCATTAGTTGTGAAGTGGTTTCCTCCCAAGGGTTTTCTCTTGGAGTGAGATAAGGGCAATTTATAATGTTCTCTCTAAGCCCAGGCACAACATCAAGGTTTTGGTAATGTATGTAGGAGATAGCTGGTTGTGAATTCTCAATCACACTAAAAAACACAAATGGTACAAAACCCTCACCGTTCCTGCTCGGCACCAGAGACTCAGCGTCCTCAACCACAAGCACATCACTCATGTTCTCTACATCCATTCTCACCTCGTAACTCACACCAGCAGGAGCCATAATATTTGGTCTTAGGATGTCAAAGCTGAAGTTTTTCGCTTCGTTCCATAACAGCATCTCTATAAATCTGTATACTGGCTTGAGTCGCACCTTTGTATTGACATAAAAGCGTTCCATGGTTATCTCCTTGCCTTTGTATCTAACAAGTAGTGGGTAGTTTAGTGCAAAGGACACATCGTCCTCTGCTATTATTGGTGTTACCTCCAACTCACCCTCAGGTTGCACATCTATACCCGCATCCTCAAACGTTGAGAAATCCAAGCATTTAGTAATATTGTTCTCAACAAATATCTTGAGGTTGGTGTAAATGCTATTGTCGTTTCCAACGTATTGCCATGTGGGGCTCATACCAAGAAAATACTCCTCCCTTGGGTATAATCCCGGTAGATTGAAGCGATTAAACAACCTCAGAAAGCCAGGATAAGCTGGTGGTGGTCTTGTATCACGCTGGTCAAACGAAATCTCTGGTGAGTCTGTACTAACAAAGGGAAAGGCCACTGAGGGGCACTGCTGAGGGTCATACACGCTTGATGGATGGGTCGGCACACACGAATGGCCAGGTTGGAACTCTCCAGGCGAGATACCAATAAGTATGTAGGAGCCGTTGTAGTAGAATGCCCTTGTTGTTTTGAACGAGTCTGGTGTTACCCCTCCCTGGCTCTTGTATATCACCCCGCCTTGAGCACCTATGAGCTGCAAACCAAGCATTGCTGATTGGAGTAAACATTTGTTTACAAAGCCCTCAACCTCTGTTGCAGCATACCCTGAGTAATCCTCCTCCTTTGGGGTTGGTATAGTTAGGGAACGCATGAAAAGCATAAAACCAACAAAGAATAGGATAAGTATGCCCATCACTAAGAAGATACTCATTGCACCTCTTTGGTTCATACACCCAAATTCAACTCCAAGGATATAAATATCTTTCTATCTACTCAAAACCTTTAAAAATTTGGTTTGATTCAGGTATCGTATGGGGGGTATTTTCTCGCAAGAGACACTCACACCTGCAATGAGACAGTATAAAGCACTTAAAAGAAAGTATCCAGACTGCTTGCTGCTTTTCAGGATGGGTGACTTCTATGAAACATTTTATGAAGACGCTGTTTTGGCATCAAAGGTACTTGGGATTACCTTAACCTCTCGGGGAAAGGGTGAGAAGCGTGCCCCTTTGGCTGGTATACCTTATAAGGCCTCAAACACCTACATCCAAAAACTCATCAACCAGGGGCTAAAGGTGGCTATTGCTGAACAGATAGAGGATCCAAGGACAGTTAAGGGCAGGATAGTGGCAAGGGATGTTGTGCGGGTAATTACTCCTGGCACAGTGATAGAGGAAGGGTTGCTGGATAAGGGACGCAACAACTACATTATTGGGCTTTACTCCAATGGAGATGCATATGGGCTCGCCTGTGCTGATATCACCACTGGGGAATTCTTTTGTTGCAGGGTAGATGGGTTTGATAGGGTGGTTGCAGAGTTGAAGAAGCTCCATCCAGCAGAGGTTGTTATTCCAGAATCGCTAGCTGTCAACACAGAGCTGTTGAGTGTGCTAAAAGGGGAGGGCATCTTCATAACCAAATACGATGACTATTGTTTTGCTCAAAACGAGGCAGAGCTTACACTCAAGCAGCATTTTAAAACAACCACTTTGGGTGGTTTTGGTTTGGCTCAGAAGCCATTGCTGGTGTGTGCTGCTGGTGGGCTTTTAAGTTATTTGAAGGAAACCCAGAAGCAATCCCTTAAACACATTTCCAGGGTTCATGTGCTTAATATTGATGATTACATGGTGTTGGACGCCACAACACTCAGAAATCTAGAGATCTTTGAAAACATAGTTGATAGGAGCACCAAAAACTCTCTCATTAGCACGATTGATTACACCATCACCCCAATGGGTGCCAGGCTGCTGCGGAAGTGGCTCCAGAGACCACTGCTAAGCCCAAGCAAGATTCGGGAGAGACAGAATGCTGTTGCTTATCTCCTTTCCAATACCATACTCAGAGAAGAGATTAGGGGCCAGTTGAAGGGTATGTGTGACATAGAGAGAATTGTTGGGAAGCTCAGTTACAACACAATCACACCAAAGGATGTTGTTGCCCTAGGCAACTCGCTCAAACAACTACCCAAACTTGTGGGCTTGGTGAGTGAGGAAAAGCAAGGAATACTAAAGCCAATAGCAGATATGCCACTACTGCAAGAGCTGGCTGACAAGATACTCAAGGCACTCAAGGAGAATCCCCCGATGAGGGCAACAGAGGGTGGCATAATCAGGAGTGGTTATAACAAGGAGTTGGATGAGCTGCGAGAACTAAAGGAATCTAGCAAAGAGGTGCTTAAGCGGATAGAGCAAGAGGAGATGAGGAAGACTGGAATAAAGACACTCCGGGTGGGCTTTAACCAGGTGATTGGCTACTATATTCAGGTGTCTAAATCATACCTCCACAGGGTGCCTTCTTACTACATAAAAAAGCAAACCCTGGTGGGTGGTGAGCGCTTTGTCACTGAGGAACTCAAGCAACTGGAATCTAAGATACTCGGAGCAGAGGAGCGGATAAACATACTTGAGTACGAGTTGTTTAGGGAGATTGTTGCTGAGGTTGACCAAAACTCCAGGGCACTCCAGGCAATAGCCAAACGCCTTGCACTCTTGGATGTGTTGTGTAGCCTAGCGCATGCAGCTGAAAAGCACAACTATACAAAGCCAGAAGTGAACGAAAAGGGCTCAATAATCATAAGGCGGGGCAGACACCCTGTTGTGGAACTCATGGAGCCAGAGTTCATCCCAAACGACACTCACCTGGAGAAGGGGGAGATGATAATCCTGACTGGACCCAATATGGCGGGTAAAAGCACATACATGAGACAGATATGCCTCATTGTTATCTTAGCACAGATAGGGAGCTTTGTGCCTGCTGAGTCTGCAAGCATCGGAATAGTGGACAGGATATTTACGAGAGTGGGGGCTTATGATGACCTCACACATGGGCAGAGCACCTTTATGGTCGAAATGGACGAAACAGCAAACATACTCAACAATGCCACTGAGCGCTCACTCATCATCTTGGATGAGGTGGGTAGAGGAACGTCAACCTTTGATGGGGTTGCGATTGCCTGGGCTGTTGCTGAGTATATCTACAACCACATAAAAGCCAAGACAATCTTTGCAACCCATTACCACCTTCTCAACAAACTTGGTGAGGAATTTAAGAACATAAAGAACTACAACATTGCAGTTAAGGAGGAGCATGGCGAAATAATCTTCCTAAGGGAGATAAGAGAGGGCGGCACAGACAAAAGCTATGGAATACATGTGGCAAAGATGGCAGGTATGCCTAAGGAGGTCATTGATAGGGCGCTTGAGATTCAGGAGGGGTTGATGGAAGAGGACAAGTCAATTGGTAAACTCAAGGGCAAGAAGCATGCCCTGCAGTTCACACTCAAAAAATGGGAAGTATAATCCGACTAAAACCTGAGCTCATTGAGAAGATTGCAGCAGGTGAGGTGGTTGAGAGGCCTGCCTCTGTGGTAAAGGAGTGTATAGAGAACTCAATAGACGCTAAGGCAACAAGGATAATAATCGAGTTAAAGCGTGGTGGCAAGGAAGAGATACTGGTTAGGGACAATGGCACTGGAATGTCAAGAGAGGATGCCCTGCTCGCTGTTGAGAGACACACAACCAGCAAGATTGCAGGGTTGCGTGACTTGTTCGCAATAAAACACCTTGGGTTTAGGGGAGAGGCACTTGCCAGTATCGCAGCAGTTTCAAAACTCACTATTGTAACCAATGACAACCCCAACAGCAATGAAGCAACAAGGGTAATGGTAAGCAATGAGGGTAAGCATTGGGAGACGGCAGCCGCACCTCGGGGTACAACAGTTGTGGTGAGGCAACTCTTTTACAACACCCCTGCAAGACGCAAGTTCCTTGGCTCAGATGTGGCTGAGCTCAAGCATGTGTTGAACATTGTAACCAGGTATGCCCTTGCTTATCCCAATGTTGGCTTCTTTGTAAAGCACAATGGCTCAGAGATTTTGAGTGCGCCACCAACCCCTGACCTGAAAGCCAAGGTGAGCCATATATATGGCAAGGACATTGCAAAGAACATGCTTAGGGTGGAGCGCTCAGGCACAATAAAGGTGGAGGGCTTGGTAGGGGTACCTGGCATAGCAAGGAAATCGAGGGAGTATCAAAGCTTTTTTGTGAACAGGCGCTACATCAAGAGCCAGTTGCTCACTGAAGCGCTTGAGTCTGCCTACAAAACACTGCTGTTTTTGGAACGAAAGCCTGTTGCAGTGCTAAACCTGACAATCGACCCAAGCAAGGTGGATGTCAACATCCATCCCACAAAACTAGAGATAAAGTTTGATGATGAGGACGCTGTGTTTAGTGAGGTGCATCTGGCTGTTAAAGAGGCATTGGAGAGTAATGTGCTAATCCAGAAACAACCAAGCAAGCAGGGTGTGCTCGCAAAGGTGCTATCCCAAACCAAGCCACAAAGCACTAAGCCACAGCAACTGGAGGTTAGCACGCAAGCAATGTTGGTGAAGGACGAACCAAGGTTGAAAGGCATACGAATACTTGGGCAAATAGCCAAGAGTTACATTGTGGCAGAGGATACCCAGGGTTTAATGCTGGTTGACCAACACGCTGCCTCAGAACGCATCAACCTCGAACGCCTTCAGAACTCAAAGATGACCTTAGGTAAACAAACCCTGCTCCAACCCATCTTGGTTACTCCACCAAAGCACCAAGCTGCAATCATCAAACATAACCTTGAGGCCTTGAAGGAACTTGGGTTTGATATAGCAGAGTTTGGGCAGAACGAGTTTATAGTGAGAGAGGTGCCAGTTGTGTTCAAACAGAATGTGACTAAGGAGCTTCTGAACGAGCTGTTTGATGAGATAGCACAGAATATAAAGAAGACGCCCCGTGGCTTAGTGAATGAAGAGATTGTGCACACAATGGCGTGTAAAGCAGCAATAAAAGCCAATCAAGAACTCTCATTAAAGGAGATGGAGGATTTGCTCAATGAATTGCTTGGGTGTAAGTTGGCTTACTCCTGTGCCCATGGCAGACCAACCATAATCAGGTTTACAGTAAAGGATTTGGAGAGGTTGTTTAAGAGGAGATAAGCCCTAGCAGCTCTAGCCAAAGCATTATGCCCCGGAGCATTGTAAGCGGCTTTGGTATATCTTGTTCGGGGCTCTCTTGGGTTGGTTGTTCTGCGGGCTTTTGGGTTATTATTTGCTCAGTAGGTACGCAAACACCACCCTCAACCCTCCTGTTTGGGGACTTGCAACAGGCGTCTGTACCATCCTTCCCCTCTATGTAGTACTCGTTGGGGTCATCACCGCAGCAACCCCGCTTTCCCACATAGCTATATTCGCCAACACCTTCCTCGCCTGACTTGGCAGTTGTGTAGCCACAGTAATTGGTGCAATACGCTCCCTCACCACCATCACAATCGTGCCATCTCGGTGGGTGCGATTCTGGAGCTACAGTCACTAACCTAAAGCAGAACATCCCTTTAGGGTAATACTCTGGCTGCTCACCGAAGAGCACATTCTCTTTGTAGCACTCGCCATTGTAAACACAGTAATGGTATGGCTCTGGACAGCACCCCTTGTCTGAGTAGTTGGTTTTGCAGACATCCCCATCACACAGCCGCACAGTAACAGAGCCATTCGTGCATTCCAGTGCAGCCATACCACTCATCTGTTGCTTATTGTTGCATCCCAAAAGCAAGAGGGTTAGCATCAAGCCCACAAGAAGCCATGCTTTCATCTCAGAATCTTCATTGCAAAGGGGGTATATATTTCTTTCTCTAAAACCTTCCGAGAGCAGAGGGGTTGTTTTAATAAAGCAAACACTCTAGAGCAAGGGCATGCATTGCTTCAGAGACCTCCCTGTTTCAGAAAAGCCAAGGGAAAGGTTGATACTCAAAGGTGCTCAGGTACTAACAGATGCAGAGCTGCTTGCAATTGTGTTGAGGGTTGGTTGCAAGCAGCGGAATGTGTTGGAATTGTCAATGGCTATATTAAAGCAATTCAGTCTAAGCCGAGTGTTCAACCTCAGTTACGAAGAGTTAATATGTATAAAGGGTATGGGCAAAGCCAAGGCATGCCAAATGCTTGCTCTTGCAGAGATAATCAAGCGGGTTAACACTGCCCCTATGCCCTTGGGCAAAAGAATAACAACGCCAGATGATGCGGCCTTTGTCTGTAACGATATCCGGCATATGGAAGAGGAACACCTGGTTGCTTTGTACCTTAATGCGAGGCACAGATTAATCAAAAGGGCTTTGCTATCTGTTGGCAACCTAGACTCGAGCATAGTGGACCCAAGAGAGGTGTTTAAGCATGCATTTAAGTGCAATGCCAAGGCCGTAATCCTTGTGCACAATCATCCCTCTGGCGAGCATAAGCCGAGTGATGAGGATATCGCTATAACAAGGCTAATCAAGGATGCGGCTGAGTTTCTTAATATCAAACTCATAGACCACATAGTCCTAAGCTCTACTGGTTTTAGTAGCATGAGCAAAGAAGGGTATTTATGAAAATCTTTAAATAAACAGACCCACTTTTGGGGTGTATGGCGTTTAGGGTTACACCTTGGGAAGTCGAGGGGGATGTGGATTATCAAAAGTTGATGAAAGAGTTTGGTGTAAAGCCACTCACCAAGAAACTCTTGCAACGCATAAAAGCCCATACAGGGGAACTCCACTACATGCTCAGGCGAGGGATTTTCATATCGCATCGAGATTTGAACTGGCTCCTTGATGAATACGAAAAAGGCAACAAATTCTTCTTGTACACTGGCAGAGGGCCCTCTGGGCACACTCACTTGGGGCATTTAATACCATGGATATTCACAAAATGGTTGCAGGATAAGTTCAAGGCAGAGTTGTACTTTCAGATGACAGATGACGAGAAGTTCTTGTTCAACCAGAAACTCTCACTCAAACAAGCCAATTCGTTTGCTTATGAAAACGCCCTGGATGTTATTGCCCTTGGCTTCAAGCCAGGGCTCACCAAGATAATAATTGACTCTGAGTGTGCGGGTGTGCTTTATCCATTGGCAATAAAGGTTGCTAAGAGGCTCACATTCTCTGTGGTAAAGGCTGTTTTCGGGTTTAAGAACTCCACCAATGTCGGCTCTATCTTTTTCACGAGTGTGCAGGCTGTGCCTGCCTTCTTGCCATCTGTGCTAAAGGGTAAAAACATACCCTGCTTGATTCCACATGGGATTGACCAAGACCCGCACTTCAGGGTTAGCCGTGACATCCTGCCAAAACTCGGCTACTATAAGCCTGCCTCTATTCACAACATATTTTTCCCGAGTTTAAAGCAGGGCAACAAGATGTCTGCATCACTCCCTGACACGGCCATATTCACCACTGACACACCTGAATTGGTTAAGAGAAAGATTTGGAATGCATTCACTGGTGGGAGGGAAAGCATAGAACAGCAGCGCAGACTTGGTGGCAACCCTGAGATATGCCCTGTGTTCAAATACTATTTCTTTTTGTTTGAAAGGGACGATGCCAAGTTAGAGGAGAGACGCCAGGCTTGTATGCAAGGCAAACTCTTGTGTGGCGAATGCAAACAGGAACTTATAAAAAGGGTAAATGCATTCTTGGAAGAGCACCAGAAGAAACGCAAGCAGGCAAAAGGCTCAATAAAAAAATATCTGTTCAAGAGGTGATTTAGATGGGCAAGGTAATGCTACCACAAAGTTTTCTACTCACTGGATTAATTGGTTTCTTGGTTGTGGCTGTGTATGGCTACTACGGCAAGCTCTCGTTGCCGTGGGCGACTGCCTTTGGTTTGGTATTCCTGCTTATGGTAATTGCCAGCTTTATATCAATGGCACCAAAAGTGCCTAAGTAAAACCAAACTCAGTCATCCGTTGCTTGCCTATGCCTTTAAATCAGTGTATGCCTCGCTACTTATTGAATGGCACATCGTGGAACATTGGTGGATCCACATTGGGCCAGAACGGCGCACTCATCGAGACCTCATAGAACATGTGGTTTATTAGCCATGCAAACCTCTCAGCCAATCTATAAGCCCTAACAAAGGGCAAGTCCAGAATTGCCTGTTTTGGTGCCACACTGTCGGTAAAATTGATTTGTGACACTCCCAGATTTTCGTGCATATCAATGAGCATTGGAATTGCGCTCTCGTCCGCTTTCATGTGCGATAGAATCATCACAATCTCCTCTATGCCTGCCTCTCTCAAATGCATTGCACAGTTGTAGAGGGTTCTTACTGATACTGTCTCGTCTTCAAGAATAATAGCAAGGCGCTTGCCCTTGGTTTTTCCAAGTATGCCCATACTTTCAAGGTCGCCATCCTCATTCCTGTGTTTGTCTGTGATGGCAAAATCGACTCCTAAACCCATTGCAAAGTGTCTTATTATTCTACCCCCGTTTACATCTGTAGCCACAGCCACAACATCCTCTCTATTGCGGTACTCACGAGCGACAGAGATGGCTAAGTCCAAGCCATTCACAGGTATGGGCCTCATGGGCTCAAAAAACCCACGCAGCTCTTCAGCATGGGGATGGTAGTAAATCACAGCATCACAGCCAGCAATAGCCAGCTCGTCTGCCACAAGTTTGGCTGTGGTTGGTTCTGCTTTCATATAGGTGGGTTTGTGGCCTCGAGAATAGGCGAGATATGGCAGCACGGCTGTAACCCTCTTAGCCCCATTCACTTTCAAGCCGCGAATCGTTACACACAACTCCATTAAGTTATCATTCGGGCTCTTGTCAAGTTGCTTGTTGTGCAAGCACTGGATAACATATGCATCGGCACCCCCCACATGCAGGGGCAACCTCGACTGGAGTTCACCGTCTGGAAAGTATTTTGTTATCGAGTCATTCTCGTATTCACCAATTGCGATTGGAACCTCTCGGTACCTGCTACCATGTTCCCTAAGTAACCTCTCGTACTCTAATTTAACATTTCTGGCAAACTCCAAGCCAGCTCTGCAGGGTACAAGCAGTAGCCAGCCCTGATGCGAATACATTCTCCTAGAAATCAGTTCTTCATATGCCTCTGGTGTAACAAATTTTTTTGCAACCCTCTCCATACGCCCCACCCCAATCAACAATACGCTTGCAAGATTTAAAACTATTTCGCTTTTATATCCTAATAATAGAATAATTACAACATTAAACGTGAAATTTAGAACTCTATACCGCCACCAGGCTGTATTGCAGTTGGCGAACTCCCTCCGTGCCAACTCAACCTGGGACGCACCCTTATAGCATACATCCTCTCATTGGTGTCATCAAACACCAATGCTGCCCCAGGCTCCCTAGGTAAATTATCCAAATACTTGTTGAGGTCTTCCCGCAAATAACTCTGCATGAGCATCCCCAATGCCTTAATATCCACCTCGGAGGTTATCCTATGAGCAATCACTATGTCTGACTGTGTCATAACATCTGTGGCAATCTTGCCTGGTTGCTGTGAGGCGAGCACAAGGGAAATGCCTGGCTGCCTCCCCTCTCTAAGTATAGTAATAAGGGGCTTTGTTGCTGGTGTTTCCACATCATTTGGAAGGAACTCATGGGCCTCATCAACAATAAGCCAAACTAGGGGAAACTCCAACTGGAACAACTCGCTCGAGGTGTCAAATATAGAAGAGGCGTCTTCAACATCTTTGTACTCCTCCTCCTTTCTTGCAACCATCCTCTCATTGAAGAGTTTCTGTGACACCATGCCTATCACAAGTGCCCTGAGGTTCTCATCTGAAACAGCAGAGGCATAACAACTAATGTCAAGCACAGTTATCTTATCCCTAGAGATTAAATCCTTGATGGGGGTCGCATCTTTGCGAAAAAGCCCCCAGCTTTTCGCAGCAACAAATCTGTTCTCAACCGCGTTCTTGGTCTTTGTGTCTATTTTAGAATCCTTGCGTAGCGCCTTAATTATGTCATCTATGGAATAACTCCCCCTTTTCTTCAGCTGTGAGACCACACGCTCTATTGCCACACCAATAGGGTCATTGATAGACACACCAAATGTCATGCACCAATCTGAGGGTTCAAGCTCAGATGGAGAAATTGAGAACTGTGCATCTGCTGGAATGCCTTTACTCCTGTACTTTTTGTAAAAACCGTATGGGACGAAAATCCGTATATCAAACTTCTGGGGGGTTAGCCCCCATTCCTGTAATTCCTCTACCTCCCTTTTGTTCTCATACCTCAATGTCCAGTAAACACCCATTGTGTCAAAGATGAGTATGGCTGTGTTCCGAGCAATGGGCGCTGGTAGGTTGGACATACCCTCAGCAATAACACCCATTGTGTAACTCTTGCCAGAGCCACGCTTGCCACAAACAAAGACAACATGACTCCTAACAACATCCAGAAGCACATTATTAGACAGAGAGGTTGTCTCCCCCATCTTCACATAGTGCCTCCCAAGCAAGATGGTGCCCTTAGTGCCAAACCTCTTCCTGTCTTCCTCATCCCTACCTATGATAATTTCGTACATAAAACAAGAATGAGTGAGATGTATTATAAATCTTTTTCTATGTGTAACTTCACGGCTTGAGCAAAATTTATATAGCCCATGCTCTTGCATTTGAAAAAAGATGGTGAGTAATGCACTAGTGCAGTACATTCAGAGGAGATTAGACTCTGGTGAGAGTTTGAGTGACATACGACTTGACCTACAGAGGGCGGGTTACTCTGAGCAAGCCATTGAGCAAGCCATCGACCAACTAGAGGAGAGCGTGGTGGTACGTGAAAAGGTGCTCAGACTCAACCCGAGAACCCTCCCCTACGAGTCCACACTTAATAGATTCAGGGAGGAGATAAGACACTACACAAAGCCAATAATTATAGCAGGAGTGGTGCTCTTTTCATCGATAGTGTTTACACTTATAAAGAGGATAAACTTCAGCGATGTCATATGGAAGCAGAGCCTACTGGTGGGCTTGATTTACACTGCAGGGTTCATCACACTGGTTTTAATCGAGAGTTTGTTAATATACTCACTCCATAGGACTTCACAAACCAGACCTGCTATGCATCTGAATTTCATCCATGTCTTGATTGGTGTTGTTATTGGTCAAATTTTCACTCTAATCACTGCCCTCAGTATGCCCAATGTAACCATTTGGTTGCCTGTGCTTTTGGGCAACCTGCTCCTAGTTATGATACTATTGGCAAACCTCAATTCAAAACTGAGCGAGATAATCTCTTCAAGTATAATCTACTCTGCCCTCACTTATTTCATGTACATACTAATCACAAGGGTTTATACCAAAGAGGTATTGCTAAAACTGTTGGGTTTGTGAGGTGAATTTAGGATGGAATACAAAGGCATAAAAATAGATTGGCTGGGGCATGCGAGCTTCCGGCTTTCAAACAGTGCTATTGTCTACATAGACCCATTCAAACTTGAGGTCGGGCAACCCAAAGCAGACATAATATTGATTACCCATAGCCATTACGACCATTGCTCTCTGGCAGACATACAGCGCCTCCTGAAGCCAGACACTGTTGTTGTGGGACCCGTAGATACGCAGAGCAAGGTTGCAAAGTTGGCTGGGAATGTTGACTTCAGAATGGTACACCCAGGTGAGCAGGTTAATGTGAAGGGGATTAGCATAAGCACCCTTCCCGCCTACAATATAAACAAGCCATATCACCCAAAGGAGAACGGGTGGGTGGGGTATCTTATTGAGGTGTCAGGTGTTAGGGTGTACCATGCGGGTGATTCAGATGCCACCCCTGAACTAAAATCTCTCCAAGGCATTGATGTGCTTTTGTTGCCAGTTGGCGGCACATACACAATGACTGCTGATGAGGCAGCAGGGGTAGCCAATAGCGTCAACCCTGGTGTGGCAATCCCAATGCACTATGGCACCATTGTGGGTTCTAGGGCTGATGCAGAGAGATTTAAGCAAATGGCAAGGTGTAGAGTGGAGATACTGGGAAATATTTAAATAAACAGTGCTCTTCACCTTACTTCATGCTTCGTACACACACCTGCGGTGAACTCCGAGCAAAGCATATTGGCAAGAGTGTTGTGTTGGGGGGTTGGTTGCATAGCGCAAGGGTACATGGTAAACTCATCTTCCTCGATTTGAGGGACAGATACGGTATAACCCAATGCGTGGCACAACCCAAAACAAAAGCCCAGCTTGAATTCTATAAGCGCTTGCGTAAGGAATCTGTTTTAATAATCAAAGGGAGGGTTCAAGAGCGGCTTCCTGGTCAGAAGAATCCCAATATGGCAACTGGTGATATTGAGGTTAAAATTTCTAATATAGAGGTGGTTTCAGAGGCAGCACCCACGCCATTCAAGGTTGAGGATGAGGTAATGGCAACAGAGGACCTACGGCTCAAGTATCGCTACCTCGATATCAGGCGCAGACCAGTCCAGCAGGCACTCATACTGAGACACAGGGTTACAAAAGTGATTAGGGATTATATGGATGCCTTAGGATTTGTTGAGGTCGAGACCCCTGTTTTGGCTAAGAGCACCCCAGAGGGTGCCAGGGATTATCTTGTACCAAGCAGGGTGCATCGTGGTAAGTTCTATGCCCTGCCACAGTCACCACAGATTTACAAACAACTCTTGATGATTGGTGGCTTGGATAGGTATTTCCAAATTGTTAAATGTATGCGAGATGAGGACTTAAGAGCAGACAGACAACCTGAGTTCACACAGTTTGATATGGAAATGAGTTTTGTTGAGGAAGATGACATCTTTGAGGTTGTGGAAGGCATGATGAAGGCTATATGGAAGAGGGTGTTGGGTAAGCCACTTAAGACCCCTTTCAAACGGTTGAGCTACGAAGAGGCAATGGAGAGGTATGGCACTGATAAGCCTGACTTGAGGTTTGGTTTTGAACTCCAAGACATCACAAGCATTGCTAAGAGCTCTGGGTTTAAGATATTAGAAGGGGTTGCCAAACAGGGCGGCTGCGTCAAGGCAATAAACGCCAATGGGGCTTTGAAGCTAATCAACAAGGGTGCAACAAAGAAACTTGAAGTAGTGGCTAAAGAATTCAAAGCCAAGGGGTTATTGCAGCTGGGTTATGATGGCAAGGCACTCACTGGTGCAATTGTAAAGCACCTCAACACTGGCTTTTTAACACAATTAAAGAAGAGACTAAAACCAAAGAGGGGTGATGCCATCTTTATTATTGGTGACAAAGAGCGTGATATTGTTAACAGAGCCCTTGGGGGCGTCCGCACCCTACTCGGTGAACTCTGTTTCCCAAACAAAAGGGGGTTTGAGTTTCTATGGGTCACGGGGTTCCCATTGATGGAGTATAATGAGGAAGAGCAGAGATGGGTTTCTGCCCATCACCCCTTCACCTCGCCGGTTGAAGAGGACATACCATTGCTCGAGAAAGCCATTAACAAGGTGAGGAGCAGGAGTTATGATTTGGTGCTCAATGGTACAGAGCTGGGTAGTGGGAGCATTAGGATTAGTAGAGCAGAGGTGCAGAAGAGGGTTTTTAAGGCGCTTGGCATCTCTGATAAAGAGGCAGAGCAGAAGTTTGGGTTTTTTATCGAAGCCCTCAGGTACGGCACACCCCCACATGGTGGAATTGCCTTGGGGTTTGACCGCTTTGTTGCAATAATAACAAACTCCCAAAGCTTGAGGGATGTCATTGCGTTCCCCAAGAATAAGTATGCTCAGTCATTGATGGAGGGCTCTCCATCAGAGGTTTCAAAAAAGCAACTCGATGAATTGGGTATTTCAATAAGAAAATGAAACGCAAACTAATCTCAGAAGCTGTAAAGAAAGGCAAAGGCAGGGTGCTGTTGAAGGGCTGGGTTTATAGAAGGCGCCTCTCAAAAGAGACTGCCTTTATCTTGCTTCGGGACGCCAGCTCTGTCATTCAATGCGTGATAAAGAAAAGCGAAGTGGACACAGAGACCTGGGAGACTGCGAATGATGTAAACATAGAGTCCTCTGTTGAGGTTGTTGGTAAACTAAAGCCAGACCCTAGGGCGCCTGGTGGTTTTGAGCTGGAGACAGAACAGCTGAGGTTTATCCATAAGGGCGAACCGTTCCCAATCGCCAAGGACTTTTCACCAGAGTTCCTGTTGGATGTGAGGCACCTATGGCTACGCTCAAGGAAGATGAATGCCATACTAAAGATACGCTCAACAGTGATTGGAGCAATCCATGAGTTTTTTAGGTCAAAGGGCTACTATGAGTTCACGCCTCCGATTTTCACCCCGACTGCGTGTGAGGGCGGGGCAACACTCTTTGAGGTGAATTACTTCGGTAACAAGATTTGGCTAACCCAATCATGGCAACTCTATGCAGAGGCAGCTATATTCTCTTTAGAGAAGATTTATGATGTTGCACCCACATTTCGCTCAGAGAAATCCAGCACCTCGAGGCACCTGGCAGAGTTCTGGATGGCTGAGATGGAGGCTGCTTTTATGGATTACAAGGAGTGTTCAGAAGTGGCTAAAGAAGAGGTTAAATTCATTCTAAAGAGGGTTCTGGAGCGTAACCTTGAGGAGTTGAAGCTGCTAAAGAGAGACTTAAAGAGGCTTGAGCCATCACTAAAGAAGAAGTTCCCAACAATCACCTACACAAAAGCCCTAAAACTCTTGAAAGAGAAATGCAACTTGAATGTGAAATGGGGTAAAGACCTGAGGACAATAGAAGAGAAGAAGCTAATGGAGTTGTTTGATACGCCTGTTGTTGTTACCCATTACCCCAAGGAGATAATGGCATTCTATAAGCCGGTTGACACAGAAGATAAGGAGGCACCTGGGCCAGTTGCCAAGTGCTTTGATATGATTGCCCCAGAGGGCTATGGTGAGATTGTGGGTGGCTCTGAGAGAGAGACAGACATTGAAGAGCTCAAGAAGTGGCTGAAGAGGGGTGGTGAGAAGCTCGAGAACTACGAGTGGTACTTTGACCTGCGGAGGTATGGCTCTGTGCAACACTCTGGCTATGGCTTGGGTGTCGAGCGCTTGATTGCTTGGATATGCGGGCTGGAGAATATCAAGGACGCCATACCCTTCCCAAGAACAGTGGATAGGTGGCGACCTTAATAGCCCCCCAGATATTACTTGGCAGGTTTACTTTACAACTTAACCCCATACTCTATCTGCAGCTCACCGAACTCTCTGGGATGCCTTTCTTTTCGTTCAACAATTGTTTTATCAAAAGCCCACAAGTGCACTGGCTTGCTCTCTGGTAGAAACTTACTATCCATGGGCAAGTAGTGTTCACGAATTTTTTTAGTAATCTTTATTATATTCTCTGGGTCCAAAGAGCCGTATGCAACCCTTCTATCCTGGATAACTGCTAAGAGTGTAAAAGCCACGGCCTCACCAAATCTATTAAGGGCATCTCTAAGTGGTAAGTCGCATGGGAAATAGCATCCTATAAACTGGGGTGGGTAGTGCCTTGTTTTGGTAAGAATAATATCCCACACACAATCCATAGGAAGGACCCTCATACTACCCTTCCCTGCACTACCAAATATAAGAAGCTCATGCTCTTCTGGTGATGCGGCAATAAAGTTTTCACCCAACCTAATATTTAAGCCATTGTGCTCTCTATAATTGGGATTGTGTTCATCATACAGTATCCCAGCAGTAAAATCAAAGCCAAACACATCAGTGATTCTATAACCGGCTTCTCGTAAGATCAAAGCTGAAGGTAAAACATCCCAACACTTCGTGACGTTCCTCCAGTCACCATAAGCCCTAATGTCTGAATCAGCCAAACCTGCCAATCTTGTGCCTGTGGCATCTATACTCCTCGGCTGATTACCTAACCTCGCACTGAATATCCGCGAGAGTGACACTTGTCTCTTAACCTGCTCAGTGGTTGTGGTGTAGGCATATGGGCTTGGTATTTCCCATACATCTGTGGGTTTGTGGCTTAACTCACACCTTTTACCATTCACAATTTTGTATGCCCCTTTCCCACGCTCAGAAACAAAGACCCTACTGTCCCTTAGGTTGCAAACCACTGCTGCTTCTAGCTCATCCCCTCGAATCTGTGGTTGGTAGTGAGCTATTGCCATGTTTATGCCATAATCAAGCCCATTAATCGCATTTTGGGAGCCCTCTATCTCATCAATCAAGAGAATCCACTCAGGGTTTGCAACTGAGCATTCTCCTTCTTCCCCCAAGATAAGTATAGGGATTTCATTCGCTCTGAAGTACTCAACCACAGAGTTATGCACTAAGCAATCGAGATAGCTAACTATGTCTCCTGAGTCATACTTTTTGAGTATCAGTGGATGTGTGGTTCTGTCTAGTTGTTGCACTATATGCTCCAAGGCACCAAGAAGTAACCCAGTTGCACCTTGGCTCCTATATTTTTTGTATATCTGGCGTGGACTTCGTGGCATTGTAATTGGTCGTAGTGTTACTAAAGTGTAGTTAATTTATATTTAAAAAGGTTTCCTAAACAGTGGGTACTTACCTAGCTCGTAGTAAAATCCACGCACCACCAATCACAATCATTGGTATAGAGAGCCATTGGCCCATTGTCACGCCCATGAACACAATCTCTGGTGCCCTCAAAAATTCCACAATAAACCTTAGCAAGCCATATAGGAAAATAAAGCTAAAAAGCAGAAAACCTGGCTTGTGTTTACGGTTTGATAACACCCACAGCACCAGAAATATGAACAGGTTCTTTAGCATCTCATAGATTTGTGAGGGGTGTCTTGGCACCAAGCCATGGTCAGGGGCATTTGGAAAGTAGAAACCCCACCAACAATTGCATGGCCTACCGTAAAGTTCGCCATTGATGAAATTCCCCAATCTGCCAAAAGCCAATGCAATGGGGACTGGCAACACAAATAGGTCTGCCAATTTGAGGAATGGCAATGAGTGGCGCTTAGAGTAAATCCAGGTTAACAGTAACGCACCCAGCAAACCACCATGAAAAGACATACCACCCTCCCAAATCTTAACTATATCCAATGGATGGCTCAAGAAATAGCCGGGGTTGTAAAACAAGCAATACCCAAGCCGACCACCAAGCAAGAGCCCAAGCACCCCCCAAAAGAGGATATCCTGGATTTGCTGCTTTGTGATGCCCAGCTTTAGTCTCTTGGAGTACCTTGCAACAATCAAGTAGCATACAGCTATCCCAACCACATACATAAGCCCATAGTATCTAATCTCAAGAGAACCGAGCTTCAACAGCACAGGATTAATGTTGTGGTAAAACATCACGCTTTGGGAAAGGTTTAATATTTAAAAGATTATTCATTGGGGCATGCTTTGCGGTGCGTACCTGCTTATAATCAACATCAAAGCAGTGGTTAAAGGAGAGATAGGCAAGCTAGGTTGGATAGATTTTAAACCGGGTTGGTATGTCTATGTTGGGTCTGCTATGGGTGGGCTTGAGGCAAGGGTTAAGCGTCATCTCTCATCAAAAAAGAGAAAGCATTGGCACATTGATTACCTGCTGGGTTTGGGTAGCAAAGTAAGGGTTGAGCAAGTGGTAATAGTAACCTCAACAAAGAAGATAGAGTGCGAGCTTAGCAAACTTGTGGCTGGTTTGGCAACATTTAGTGTAGCCAGATTTGGCTCGTCTGATTGTAAGTGCGGGTCGCATCTGTATTATTTCCCAAATGAACAAAGCATAAGGGGCCTGCTTGGGGCTATAAAAAGGGCTAAGCCCAATGTAACGATTAAAGAAGCTCAATCAGTTTGTTTAGATTTAGCTCGAAACCGGCAACTGGCATCTCCAACTTAAACCTGGTAAGCACTGCTGGATGAAGCTCCCCAATAATGCCCAAAACCCTATGCTTAACCCTTATCTCACCAACCCTGCCATGTATGAATGAGGGATGCTCAACCGGCTCTATCTTGCAACTCAAACCAAACCCACTCAGCACATATTCAAGTGTTTGCTTTGCCTTTGTGAAGTCCTCAATTTTACCCGATAGCAAAACACCAAGCCATTCCTCTTCAAGCACCCCCGTCTCTTCCTTATCGTTCTTAAAGAAGAGGGTGCCCATATCAAACACCTTTTGTGGATACTCGTGCTTTGTGTTGCGCTCCAACACCTCAAGTAGTGATGCTATCATGGATTGCCTCAACCCAGAGTACTCACTGCTTTTATAGTTTGAGAACTCTATTATCCCGCCCTTGAGTTGCATGCGCTCTCGCTGTATGGTGTTGTTTGTAACATTGAAGGTTGCAACCTCCATAAACCCCAAGCCAATCATAAGCTGAGCAATTATTCTTTTGAGTTTCTCTATCTGTACTTCTGTGCCTATTGTGGAAATGTTGGGCAACTCTGGTTCAAAATTCTCATAGCCATGCGCTATCGCTATATCCTCCACTAGGTCTATTGGGTGGAGTATATCAACCCTGTAACAGGGCACAAGCACCATGCCATTCTCATACGAATGCCCCATCCTCTCAAGACATGCCTTAATGTTCACCCTTTGCCCAAGCATCCTGTAAACATACTCTGTACTTAGCTTCATTCTTTCGGGCTTTAACTCAGGCGTTCTCACATGCTTGTTTGGATAAACCAGCTCCATAGAGTAAATCTCGCCACCCATATCACTAAGTTCGCAGATTATGATGTTGAGGAGTTTCTTTAGGAAATTGAGGTCAAACCCGCTGCACTCAATAAATACCTCTGTGGTTGCCTCTGTTATCTTGCCAGTGAACTCTGAGTTTATTATTGGTGGCATTGACATTATTTTGCCAGCCGCATCCCTAAAGAATGGGAACTTAGATTTGCCACTTAAAAGGTGGGCATATGCTTTCCCTGCCTTGTGCTTGCGGAGTATCTCGAGCCCGTTCATCTTACGGGTCTCGCCCAATGGGACAAATGCAACCTTGCTCGGATCCTCTGCAAAGAACTCAATTGGATACTTGATTTTGTCAGAGGGGTAGATGCCAATAGCCCCCTTAGCCCTGTCCCTACAATGACTTAGGTGAAGCTTCTCTTGGAGTTGTATCAATTGTTGAATCCTCTCATCATCCAGTTTCAAATTCTTAACTATTGCACATGCAGTGTAGGGCCTCACTTTTAACACAGAGGGCTTCACAATAACCCTTTTTCCAGAGGACTTGGCTTTGTAGTGCTTGAGTCCTGGCTCAACACCCAGAAATGAACGCAAAGCCCTAATAAAGCCAAACTCAGACAACATATCTGGTCGGTTTGGAAACACCTCAACCACAATCCCATCCTTTGACAAACTCTCTAGGTCTGTGCCAAGCATTGAGATGCGCTCCTTTAACTCTGCATCACTAAGCTTTTTGCCTATGCCTGATTTCACAGTTTCATAGCTCAGTGTTACAGTTGGCATCTTACTTGTACCAAACCCCCATCTCCTTGAGTTTACCTAAATCATTAGCATATATCTCACGCAGATCATTTATACCCAAATGCTCCATGATACCTCGCTCAAGCCCCTGCCCCCATGCAAGCACTGGGATGTCCTGCCCGAGCAATGGCTTCACAACCTCTGGGCGAAATATACCAGCACCACCAACCTCAACCCAGGTTGCCCTCTCCTTGTTGTAAACCTCTGCCTCAACACTCATCTCTGTATAGGGGAAGTAGGCAGGTCTAAACCTCACTTTATCATAACCCAATTTTTTGTAGTATTCCCTCAAATAACCAAGCAGGTGTTTAAAGGTAACATCCTTGCTAACAACAATCCCCTCAACCTGATAGAACTCACAACTGTGCCCCCAATCAACTGTTTCGTTCCTAAAGTTTCTTGCAACAGCAAAGAACTTGCCTGGTATGTCTTTTGGGGTGAGTGCCGCAAGTGTTCTTGCAGAAAGCACTGTGGTGTGGGTACGCATAACGTTCCTCTTCGCCTCATCAGGGTTCCAGGTGTAACCCCAACCCTTTGAGCCAGTGGTCCAGCCATTCTCATGGGTCTTTCTAACCCTCTCTACCAGTTGCTTGGCAGGGAGTTGCCCCACTCTGGGATCTTTTAGGAAAAAGGTATCATGTATGTCCCTAACTGGATGGTCTTGGGCTGTGAAGAGTGCATCGAAATTCCAGAATGATTGCTGAACCAGTCGCCCAGTCATTTCTACAAAACCCATCTCTAGCCAGATTCGGCGTATATACTCAATGGCTTGGTAAAGGATGTGGCGCTTACCACCATCCAACCTTGGTACTGGCGATGAGACATCATACGCCTTGAAACTTGCCCTCTTCCAAGAACCACTGGAAAGCATGTCAGGGGTGAGCCGACCAATTAGTTGGGTTGCCTTTATAGGGCCTATCTTTTTACCCCTCTCTGTCAACTCTGCTTCTAAGAGTTTCTTTTCAACCACCCTAACAATGTTCCTC
Source organism: Candidatus Woesearchaeota archaeon (assembly GCA_003650585.1). GTDB lineage: Archaea > Nanobdellota > Nanobdellia > Woesearchaeales > B29-G15 > B29-G15. Next base: position 282 of record QMQS01000004.1, on the reverse strand, counting down.
CTAGCTAGAAGGGTCTCAAATGCCTTCCTCTCCTCTGGTCTAAGCCCCTCCAGGTCCCTTGGTTGAGTGAGTGTATTAAGAAACTGCTCTTCAAGTGTCTTTTTTTTCAACCAGGTTTTGCCAGCCTCTGTTAGTGCAAATGTGAGCGGGTTTGTTGCCTCGATTGTGATGGCACCAAGCTTTTTGAGAATACCTATGCTAACCTGGAGTTCATCCTTACTAAGCGGAATCTGTGATGGGGTTTTCTTGCCATTGGCAATAGAGTTGAGCAATATTCTCTCT
>QMQS01000003.1 GCA_003650585.1 Candidatus Woesearchaeota archaeon | reverse complement strand
GGGTAATAGAAATGTTCCAACAGCTCAGCCCATAGGCTACTCGGGTGAAGAGTTTGATTATAGGTTTGCATTCCTTAAGTCCCCAATGAGAGAAGGCGTTGCCTTAGAGCGTGTAGGCGAAAAGGACCTCTCAGAGGTAATAAGCTTGCTGGGAGTGGCAACTCTCAGAGAGATTCTGCCAAAGATTGTGGGGCTAATAGCCACTGTAAATCTTGTTGGCACAGACGCTCTTAAGGAACTCAATGATCACGGAGTTGAGCTCGAGAAGATTTACAAATCAGAGCTACTTTATGAGAGATTGATAAAACCACTGAAACTGGAGCTTTCATCCTCAGAAATAGAAATGCTCTTGGAACCGGTAAAGCGGTTTGAAAGGGAGCTTAATGAGCCCATGCTATTCGTTCATGGGGACATGCGTCCAAGAAATATAAGAGTGGGTCATTCCCTGGAGGACCTGTATTTCATTGACTGGGAAATGTCACGCATTGGGTATCCCGTAGAGGATTTAGCAATGTTCATTATGTGCCTATTAAGGGACACCGAGCAATTGAGAGAGACTCTATCAAAAAGCGAGCAGGCCACTTGGGCTCAAGAGCTCGCAGAGGACTACAAGGAAAGCTTTAACAGCCAAGCGAGAAGTCTCGGAATCGCACAAAGTTTAAGCTTTGAGCCTCAAGACATACTACTTGAGCTGCTCTTTACTAATCTCTATAAACTGGGTGACCAGTTCTGGATGGCAAACAAAACTCCGGTGGGACTGGAGGGTTCTCCCGAAAGGAGAGAGAAGGCACTCTATCATCTGTACGAGTTCTTATGGTTAAAGGCTACACTTAGCCAGCACTATCCAAACTTGGAGCAACATCTCAGTGGATTGGGTGAAGTGGTTAACCAGCTTCTAGAAGCCTCTCCATATAGGGAGATATTTAAGGACTGCACTCAGAGTATCAAAGCAAAGTAAGCACCGGCACAATCGTATGTTTTAGCAACAATATTAACAAGGTAATGGACCAACAAAGCCTCCCTACCTGTGTTGTTTGAGATAAACTCATTCCCTTTGGCTATTAGTTCCTTCCTCTTTTTGTAAATGTATTCTTTGTGTTGGGGATCGAATTTGTAGAACATAGCATAGAACCTCTCAAAATACTGGTTAACTTGGGAGAAAAACTCCAAAAGCTCTGGAGAAACTTCTTTGGTGTAGCCCACAAAGAGGTCACAGATATATTTGTATTCATCACAAACCCGCTCTAAATGCTTAACCAACTCGTACATTTGCAGGGTGCGTTTAGGGTGCTTTGAATAACCACGCTTATTAAGAATTCTCGCACAAGCCATTGTAAATTTGTTGTTCAAGGATTCTTGGTGTCTTATTTCCTTCAGTTTGTGATACTCTTTATGAGCTAAAGCCTCTACCAACTCTTTTCCCATCTCAAGCGTGACAAGGAACACCTTTCTGAGCAATACATCAAAGTCGTCTTCAAGTGTGTGGGCAATGGATTTAATATAAACCCTGTTCGGTTTTTGCTCTATTATCTCGTACCCAATACAATCAAGCACGCGCTCCTTTATCTCCTCAAGCCCCTTCTCATTCTGAAACTGCACTTCCACCTCATCGTATCCCAGCATATAGAGATGTGCAAGGTTATTCTTAGTAAATACACCAAACTCAGAAACAGTGACAACCTTCTTCTCTAAAGCAAAGCGGGGTTTTGCTGACACAACCAGGTCTGAGCCTTCTATCTCAACCTCTAACTCGTCCCCTTTCTCTAAACCCATCACCCTTACCCATTTGCGAGGGAGAGTGATTGTCAGGGATGATGAACCATGTTGGACTATCCTTCTCTTCATATTGCTTAATAACAAACTCAAGTTTATAAACCTTTCTAAAAATACACAAATGTTTATTGATATACACAATATATCCATTAAATATATACATTATAGCTTTTTATCCATATTTTAAAACTCGAAGGGTGATGCAAAATGTCTCGCTATAGAGGTGGTATGGTTTTAGAAGAGCTTGTGCTAGCTGGACTGAGAATAAGCTTCCAGAGAACATGTAGGGTTCCGTATGACAGAGTAAACAGGTTGCCAGCAGGGCTAGGCCCCTTTCCCATATACAGAGTGGCAGACTATAAGTCTAGTGTACCAAAAGAGTGGGATAGGGAGGGGTTTTTTATACCAATGTATCCCCAAGAGGCGATGTGGATAAACTTTCCACAGAGGCATTTCTTTTCTCAGCCATATGCAGTAGTTGTTGCTGCAGGGCACATAAATGCCATCACAGGTGAGGAGATAGCAACCACAAAAACCGGTAGGTTGGTGATTAAACTTGAGGAACCACAGAACTACCTAGTGGTGCCGCCACAGCCATGGTTGGATGGGTGGAAGTCCATAGATGGCAAAGTATACCAATTTGTGGCAGCAGAATTGGGTTCGGGTGAAACAGTAGAGAGCCAACTCACTGGGAAGGAAGAGTTTGGTGGTATACAGTTCGGAATTTTCACACCAAAGCCGAGTAAGAGGTTGGTGATAGAGTCAAGACCAAGAGAGTATGTAGTGAGTGGAGGATGGCCTCCCAGCACATCTAGCTTCAATCTTAATGATGTGTTAAACCCAACAAGGGGAGCTGAACAGATGAAAGCCGCAAATCTAACTCTTATGGGGCTTGGACGCGGGGGTGCAATAGAGCAAAAGATTTACCCAGACCCCTATGGCTTAGATGTGTGGAATAAGAGGCCAGCTGAGAGAGTGGTTGTGTATATTGTTAATAGCGAAGGATTTAGAGAAATAACAGGGCATCAACCACCACCCACACCTGTAACCCATGAAGAGTATCAAAGAATGGGCTTGCCTTGGTTTGGGGTGTGGGATGAGGACAAAGCTGACTCGCCTGGTTCAGAGGGGTTTGATGGCCTCAAACCAGTAGGGGGTACCAAAAGGCCCAATAAAAAAGGGAAGGGTGGGGGTAAGCCACAACTTGAGGATGTTATCATACCCCCAAAAGAGGCCCCTCCACTACCCCTTGATGATGTGGTTATACCACCACAAGAAAAATAGAGGCCCGCACTTCAAGTGGTGGGGGGTGAACAAGAATAAAAAACCATAAGAAGAAATAGGAATGGGCAGGCACGCCTCACATCGGCTTGACACCTGTAGTGAGGCACCCCCTGAACTTTCTCAACCCCGCAACCCCACAAGCGTGGTTCTAAAAAGTTAGAGCTGCTTCATCCCTGACCTGACTCGGTTCCTTTATAGAACCACCCTGCAGGACAGGGTCTCATCGTCCGAACAGGGACCCCAAAACAGGAATCAAACCTCAGTTCAGCTTCGACCCTGCCATAAAGCCCGTTTGCAGTTACAGGTGAGGGCTAACCACCCGGTCTAGCCTGCCCGAGCAAGAAAAGCCAATGATGATTTTTAAAGATTTCGTATAGAAGCTTATCGCAGCATACTCAGTCTCGAGCCAAGGTTTTTCGCATACCCAAGCAGATTTGGTGCGTGTGATGTTATCCTGGCTAAATAATTAAAGGCACTAAAGTAGACCCCCACCATAGAAGCAGGTACAGCATACTTAGCTATCCTACGCATCCTCTCAGACTTGGCAACATCTGTAGCCATCTCTGTTAGCATCATTTGCCAGCCAAAGGGGAGTGTCAAACGGGACAGCTGTCCGTGATACCTCAAGAGGGTGCTAGAGGTAATCCTCTTTACCCTCTCACCGAGTCTACCAACTACAGCCACCAGCCCTTTTGTGGGCTCGTCACAGAGTTTCTCTAGACCACTCTCTTGTGAAGAATTCATGGTTTTCATTTAGTAGTGGGTGTGCCTTGTTTTTAAAGTTTTTGTTTTTTACTCAAACTGGGCCCTTGCTTCGAAAGGTTTAAATAATCTGCATGTTTTAAAAAGAGCGGGGTGGCTATGGAACCTCGCATAATCTTTCTTGGTACAGGTGGTGATGCAATAGTCGTAGGCAAACAGATTCGTGGCTCAGGTGGGATTGTGGTGCAGACCTCTGAGCTTCAGTTCCATATTGACCCCGGACCTGGAGCATTGCCAGCCCTAAAACAAAACAAGCTTAACATACGAGAGACAAGTTGCATCCTGGTGAGCCATCCACACACCAATCATGCCAATGACACCAGGGCGGTTATACAGAGTATGACTCTAGGAGGCTTGGATAAACGCGGTGTGCTCGTATGTAACGAGGCATCTTTCTCTGGTACTAGAGGCATTGCCCCCATACTGGACGAATACCACAAGAGCTGCTTAGAGAGGGTAATAGTGATGAATCCCAACCAGAGATTGGGGGTTGGGGATGTTGAAGTGGTCGCTTTGCCAACTATCCACTCTGTGCCAGCAATTGGCTACAAGATTATTACAGAGACGTTCACAATGGCTTACTCTGCTGACACAGAATACGCAGAAAAACTCGGCAATCTGTATAAAGATGTGGACATACTTGTGCTAAATGTGGTGGCTCCATTTGGTTACAGGATTGATAACAATTTGAGCTCTAGTGATGCTGTGAAGATACTCAAAAAGGCAAAACCTAAGGTTGCAATAATAACCCATTTCGGCATAAAGATGATAAACCAAGACCCCATGTACCAGGCGAGGGAGATACACAAGAAGAGCGGGGTCACAGTGATTGCAGCAGAGGACGGATTAGTGGTTAATCCTTGGGCTTATTCCATAAGAAAACGCCAGAAGCGCCTCAGCTCTTTCTAAGCTTGTAAAATAGGGCAAGGATTGCAATTACCAACAACAGGCAAGCAACTAGCAACCAAGCAATAGGGGTAGTGGTGCAATCCTTATCCTGCTCTTTGTTGCAATCAGGATCGCAAACACCGTCTTTTAAACCATCACAGTAACCATCCCTCATGCCAGAACTGCAATCCGCTGGGCAAGTGAAATAGCGCTCATCTGGTGAGCAGACACCATCACCGCAGTATTTTGCAAACCTCGCCACAGAGACATTAAGCAAAAGCTTAGCACCACGAAAGACCCTTATTGTGTAGCCAATTGGTGAGTAGGGTATCTTAACAGTAATTTTTCCTTGTGCCCCTAACCTTTTCTTAAAGTTGTTTATCATGTGCCCAGATTTATCATACAGCTTGAAGTCCCATGCATTGCTTATGGGCTCTTGCCCATAATACGCTCCGAAATCAAGTGAGATGTTGCTCAAATAAACCCCCTCTCTTGTAACTCTGAGCAGCATCTTGTAGTATTTAATCACTCTATAGCTGCTATGCAAAGGTTGTCCACAATCACTTGGGCAGTTGTATGGGTTTTCGATTGCCTCATCACAGCTTCCATCACCACAAACTTGAGTGCAGTCGGGGTCGCCCTCTATGCAATCAGGGTCGCAAACATCGTCTTTCAAACCATCACAGTAACCATCTGCCATACCCTTTGCACAATCTTGTGGGCATGTTGCTAAGTTCTCACCCCAATCCGTATCGCAAACACCATTGCTGCGGCATAGCACCCTAACTTGGCTACCCTCTGATTCAAAAACACCCTGCTCTGAGATGAGTTTTATTGGTGGAAAATAAAAGGTTCCAAGGTGCACTGGTTTGTATGTGTGCTCCAACATGAGCTGCTTACCTGGTTCCAAAGTTAGACTCCTTTTAATATACCCTACAATCTCTGCATTGTACTCATCCACGCGCTCATAAACCAGATACTCTATGGGGCTAGCAAGCTCAAAGCCGTATGGCAAGCGCTCCACCAATTCCACTTCAGCAGGTGAATCTGTGCTTAGTCTGATTACCTCAGTGAGGGGCTCACCAATGTAGACGTTCTTTGGTACTCCCCTCTCCACCACCACACCTCCATAAACAGAAGGCAAAGCCAACAGAATCAGCATCATGGTTGCAATCTTCCTATAGTTCATGGCGAGACACCCCATCCTGGAACACCAAAGTTTTCATATATCATAGAGTTATCTGGGCACCTAAAATGCCCCTTATCATTATAGCAACCCCATCTCCCAATCTTGTTGTAATCCCGTCCTGGAAACCACCCGTCAAACACAATCCCAACCTTGTTGCCAGTTGTGTCAACGTGATGATACTTGGAATCGCCTGGTAGTTTAACCAGATTGGTGGCGTGTATGGTTTGGTCTACAGAGAATACTTCATTGGGTTTATAGCCGGCTTTTCTCAGGAGTGTGGTTACAAGTACAGAGTAATCTGCACATGTGCCTGTCTGGAGGATGTTGAGAGTGGCATGTGCCGGTGGCTCCACAATGTTACAATTGTTTTGAGACATGTCTGTGTCAGACTCCCAAACAATCTCCTTGGTCTCCCTACAAGGCAGCGAGCGTGCATTCTGATTAAACTCATAGAAGTTGTCTGAGTTGCATTGGCCGGCATATGGATTGTCCTGTTTGCTTGGTATAGTGCCATCTGCACAATTGCATTCTGGCTCAAAATAGCCTTTGATATACTTGGCGTACTCGCCAACTGCCTTTATTATGTAAATTCCCATACACCTCTTCAGGTTTTGTTCAGGGTCGCTCAGAGTGGAATGCGACCTGGCAAACTCACAAAGCTCAGAGTTCTCTTGCCCATTACAGCACCTCCTTGCATCCCTTATCACATAATCCATTTCGGCTGAGCCAGTCTCAAACAACTCGCAACCATCCAAGATTGTGTTCATCTTTACCTTTGGACCCTCGCCTGTTGGCCAATCAGTGCTACACAGCTCTCCTGTGCTTTGGAAATGGTACTTACCCTCACACCTGTTCCAAGCTGCTTCGATATCCTCATCAACACCAAATGCGTCGAAATATGTGAGCATGTACATATCACCTATCTGATTGCAGGTCTCATATCCATAGAAATCAATACCATTTGAAAGCCCATCAAACATTGACACGAATTTTAACTTCTCTGTGCTTTTGTAAAACTCTGGGAACTCAACCTTGTTAATCTGATGCTCTGGCTCTCTAAAGTAGTGAGACCACACATATAGAGCCATTCTCTCGCTTGATTTAAAGTCGCCCTTTGCATAGAGATCCCAACCAATCTCGAGCAAGCCCTGAATCACTTGCCTCTTTGTACCTGTGGGCTTTCTATAACCAGGGAACCATTGCTCAAATGGGTCGTAGCCTGGCTCCTCTTCTGGTGTGCTCCTACAGCTTTGTAGCATACTACTTAGCTCAGGATTCTCACCATACTCCTCTTGATAAATTGAGTAGAAATCGTTCGCAGGATTGCAATTCTCCTCACCCAGATTGCACCTAATAATCAGTTCAAGGAATCCCTTTGCCAGTTCAGTATCTATTGTCCTACTGGCAATATAATCATCCACAATACCCACCAGACACCAGTGGTATTTACCCTCCTGATACTGCCTCAATTTGGTATTGTAACTCAGCAATAGGTCTGCCTTAAACTCCTCTGTCCCCTCAGGGGGTGGTTGACTCGGCGTTTCTGGTATTTGTGGTGGTGATTCCGGTGGCTGTGGTTGTTGTGGTGGCTGTGGTTGTGGTGTATCTGGACGACACACCTCAAACGACAAAGCCACTTCAGTATCTTCACCAAACCCGTGCTCTGTCCATAGCTGCTTCAAACGATTCACACTAGAACAATCCCCAGCATCACGGTAAGCCATAATACCTAGTTTGAGTCCCTCACGCGCCAGGTCTGTTAAGCCCTCATTATCCCCTTGGACTGCCTCAGCAAAAACCTGCTCTGCTATGGCACCCGCCTCTCTGTATCTCTGCTGGGTGTAGCGTATGTATGCTTGTTGATACATTGCCCTAATCCTCAGCTCGCCCTCGCAAGACTCTACAACCTCTTGAAAGCTTTGATATGCAAGCTCCATCTCTGCTTGAGACATCTGATTCGAGGCACTCTCAAACAACGCTAGGCATAAGCCCTGTGAGGGGGGTTGTTCTGTGGTGGTTGTTTTAATCTGATTAACCAAGGCCAAGATGGCTGCCTCAGCGTTGTTGTTTTCAATAAGCTCTGCTGCTCTGCTGCTCTCTATTAAAGCAATTGTAGAGAAGCCACACCCACGTTTACCAATAACAAGCGTATTGTCTGCTCTGTATATAATCACAACCCTACACCCAGTATCCATGATTGCTTGTCCCGTGGTCTTTGGAAGTGTTAGGGTTACTGAGCTACCCTCATCAACCACTATTGGAGGGGGGGCTTTGCGTCTTGGTGTTTCACATTCTGGGATGGGGTAGCCCCTAGTGCCACCCTTTAGTCTAACCATTCTACCGTACTTCTCACTAATAATTTGAGTGAGTGTAATCACCCTTACTGACTCTGTAACATACTCGGGGTCATCATAATGCTTGTAGAGCCAATCATAAACTGGATGATGTGGGTCGAGTGGTGCCAGCACATAGGTGTAGCCATCCCTATCCTTGAGCATCCACACACCCTTGCTCTCATCTTTGTATACCTCACCGAGCTTGGCGTTTGTGGCTATGCTAACCTCATAGTAACCCTCTCTATTCTCCCCAAGCCAACTGAAGGGCACTCTAATGGTCTCGAACCCAGCAGGGGGGCTGCCCATACAGGAGTGAGAGCCCCAGATTGCCAGCCAGTCTGGCTCTTCCGGTGCTGGCAAAGGCCAACAGGGTTCATAACCAGTATAGCGGAATGTGTTTCTTGGGGGCCCATCACCATAGGCCACAACATCCTCGTAGCTAAGAATCGTACCATAGCCATTCAGAGGTGGTTGAGGCTGTTCGCCTGGCTCTGGTAATGGCTCTGGTTCGCTTGGCTCTACAGGGGGCTCTGGCTCTGGTGCGACTGGGAGGGGTGGCGCTGGTGTGTAAGGTGTAACCTCTGTGGGTATTTCTTCTGGGCTGATGGGCTGGGTGTACTCAAAGTCAAACCTCTTCTTAACCAACTCCAAATCACTCCCTGAGCTTAGGGTTACGACATAAATCAGTGTGTTGCTCTCTGCTAGGTTATCCAGTTCAGCTTCAACCTCCTCAGGAGAGGAAAACACCCCAACATAATCGTAAACATGCTTTGTTGGAGAGAACTCATTCAAGAACTGGGGTGAGTTATCAACAGAGAAAGCAATGGGGATTATAAGCAAACCCAATAGTAACAGCAATTCACCCCTTTTCAACCCCATTTTAATGCTTAATTTCATTTCAAGTATTTAAAGGTTTCAATCATTACCAATTTCCAAGCAGCACACGACCTCTCTACCAAGCGTGACATACTCTATTCCATTAAAGACTTCTCTGCTCATCCCATCGCACCCGATGTTCAACATAGCCCCTTTACAATTTCCCTTTGGCAAACACACCCCTCCCCTAACCTCGCACTCGTTGGTTGCTTTATTGAATTCGCCTGCCTGGCGGGTGAAGATTAGCACCAAAACAATCAAAACAATGATTAGAATGGCTGCAATTGCTATAACATTTAGGGGTAGCCCCTGGGCTTTTTTGCTGGACATACCTATGCTAAAACCCTAAGAATATATAAATTTATTCGCCTACAACCTGCACTAGCACCTCACGCTCCCGCCCATATCCATCAAGGTCCACAAAGAATATGGATTGCCATCTCCCAAGCTCTAGTTCACCATTGATAATAGGGATGCACTCTGATGCCCCCATCAAAAGCGAGCGCAGGTGGGAATGGGCATTTATCCTCTCATTGGGCGGGCAGTCCCTCATATCCAATTGGTCGTGGTTATAGCGTTTACCCTTTGGCGCCAATCTCTGAAGGAATTCATGTATATCCTTGAGCAATAGTGGCTCGTTCTCATTTATCCTTATTGCCGCAGTTGTGTGCTTTGTAAACACCAGAGCAAACCCTGTGCTAACCCCGCTCGCTTTAACAACCTCGCGTACATACTCTGTTATATCAACAAACTCTGTATCCCTTTCCACACTTATCCTTATTCTCTTTGTAATTACTTCCATTTTCATATGAAAGCAGTGAGCAGCACACCAAGCAGACAACCCAAGGTGAGTATTGGCATGGCAGGATAGTATTTATCTTTTTTTGCGACCAGGAACAACACTAGCAATGAAGCAGCAGCAAAGAGGGACACAATAAATGCACTTAAAAAGCTCCCTGTTGTCTTAAGTACAACCCCGCTCAGAAGCAATGGAAAGGCGATATCTCCTCCACCCAGAATGCCTTGCTTTGTTACCTGTTGCAGTATGGGCCTATTGGGGGTTGGTTTTGATACATGCCTCTGGGCTTTGTATGGGAATACCAAGCCAGCAAACATTTTGGTTGAGGTTTGAAACTTGGCAAGGGTGACCATGTGCTTGGTTTTGTTAACAGCCCAGAAGTCATATAGGGATATTAGGAGTAGGAGGATAATGACAGATGGTAGATTTAGAACTGGTACGAGCAGGGCAGCAATCCCACTATAAATGAATATTTCTGCGAGGTTGTAGATAATGATATTTGGCCAGAAAATCTTCCAAGTCGTTATAGCTAAGGCAATTGCAATTGTTAAGAGTGAGAGCGTCTTTGTTGCTATGCTACCAATGAGCCACTTAGCAACAATCTCTACATAAGGGAATATACCGAGAGTTAAGCAGAGCATAACACTCGTAAAAAACCATGCTTTCCATAGCAAAACCTTTTTGAACCTCACAATGAGTAATGCCAGTCCTGTACCGAACAACACTGCAAGTATTATATAAATAAAAGAGGTGGATTCCTCAATCTCTGGTGGGGCAATTATGTATTTCTCATTATAAACCTGGGTTATACCTGTCTCTGATGTGGCTTTGATATCTATATACCTACTCACTGTCACGAGCCCAACCATCTGGGCGATTAAGAACAGCAAAACCAAGCTTAGCGTAACAGTTAGATTGTGCTTCATTGACAACCCAGAATCCTCTCCTGTTTTTAAAACTTTTTTAATAAATGCAAAGGTTTTTAAAAAATGTCCCAAAACTTCCAAGCCATGATAGAAATATTTGCCATAGGCGGATATGATGAAGTGGGCAAGAATATGACAATGGTTCGGGTAGATGGTGAAGCAGTCATACTTGATATGGGGCTACACATCGAGAGTTATGTGAACTACACAGAGAGCAGAGAGGATATAACTGAGACGAGTGTCAAGACACTCATCAAACACAACATTGTTCCTGACTTCTCAAAAGTTAGCCAGTACAGTGATGAGGTTAAGGCAATAATCCCAACCCATGCGCACCTAGACCATCTTGGAGCCGTGCCATTCCTAGCAAAGAACTTCAATGCACCTGTGGTGTGCACTCCATTCACAAGAGAGGTGCTTCTGAGCATTATCAAGGATGACCACTTCCAGTTTCCCAACCAGGTTAAGACACTCAACATAAATTCAAAACTCAAGCTCACGAAAAACCTTAGTGTGGAGTTTATCAACTCAACCCACTCGACACCACAGACAGTTATGGTGGCTCTGCATACAAAGTATGGTGTTGTGTTGTATGCGAATGACTTCAAGTTTGACGAGTTTCCAACCTTTGGTATGAAAACCAATATCGAAAAACTGCGAAAATTTAGTCAGAGCCACAAAGTGGTTGCCCTTGTGGTGGATTCCACCTACTCAAACCGTGAACAAAAAACCCCAAGTGAGTCAGTTGCCAAGGAGATGCTGAGGGATGTTATGCTTGGTACAGACACTAGGGGAAGGTGCGTTATTGTCACAACCTTCTCTTCACATATTGCACGCTTGAAGTCCATAGTCGAATTCGGCAAGCAGATGAGAAGGAGGATTGTGTTTCTGGGTAGGTCTTTGCATAAGTATGTTACTGCTGCAGAGAACATCAACCTGATTAATTTTTCTAAGGATGTGAAGATGGTGAAGTACGGCAAGCAGATTAAGCGCGAGTTAAAGATAATAGAGAAGGAGGGCAAGCACAAATACCTGCTTGTTGTAACTGGGCATCAGGGTGAGCCAGGTTCGACACTCTCAAAGATGGCATCTGGTGTATACAAATTCTCGTTCTCCCCTGAGGATTTTGTAATATTCTCCTGCACAACAATCCCAACCCCGATTAATCAGGAAAACAGAAAGGTGCTGGAGGATAAACTCCACAAGTTTAGGGTTAGAATATTCAAGGATATTCATGTTTCTGGGCACGCATCCAAAGAGGACCTAAGGGACCTGATAAATCTCGTAAAGCCAAGGCACATTATACCTGCCCATGGTGATATCAGAATGAGGAGCGGTCTGTTCCAGCTTGCTGCTGAGATGGGCTATGACACTGAGCGCTTTGTGCATCTTTTAGGGAACGGGCAGAGAATAGAGCTTGATACCTAAGCATAATAGGCGCCACAATTGCCATGAGTTCTGGGGCAGCCAAGTAACGCCCCAACCTTGTTTTGTCAAAGCTTGTGTTTGTGCCTGTGCCAAAGAAAACCTGGAGATTTGCAGCATAATCTAGCTCTATGTCCTTTAAAGAGGGGTAAGCAACCCGTTTTGGTTTGCCCTCACAATAGCAATACACCTCGAACAACCCCTTTGTCTTGTTGTAGAACGCCAACTCATCTCGCCTTAGCCCACCTGAGAGAGCCCTCTCACACAACCATTGAAAATACTCAACAAATGAGCTTGGGTGGTTTGAAACCAATGAATCCCACAATGCCTTAACCGTACGCTTCTCTAGGGGTGAAGCGATGTACTCATACTCATCGAGGGGAGCCTTAAAACAATTGAAACTCCCGTATTGCTCGAAAACAATGGTTTGTTTGGTAACCAGTACCAAAGGCAATGTGTCCATTAGCACCAACCCCAGGAGCTTTTGTGATGGAGTTAAATATACCATGTCTTGGGACTTTGCAACCAGCCCCAAGCCACCGAGCCTTTCTCCGAGTTGCATTGCCCCTTGCTCAACAATTCTTTCTAACTCTTCAGGGTTTATACCGTACATTTTGTAAATCTTGTAGCCCAGCTTCCTGTGCCTTGATTTGAGTCTATCATCCGGGGTTTCATCCTCACTCAATTGAATGTAGCCTGCAAGCATTGAGAGTGCCCTTTTTACGAGATGGTTTGAGAACCAGGAGAAGTTTAGGTTGCTAAGCCCCAACTCTTGCTCGAGCATTTCCTCTGGTATGAATTGCTCCAGTTGTGGGAAGGCTCTAACTACGAATTCCCTAAACCATAACTCCCACGGTATCAGTGCAAGAGCAACATCCTTGTGGATGCCTGGAATGTAGAACCTCTTGTCATCATATGGTTTGGTTAATTTAGCCGAGGGTTGCTTACCCAAGCCCAATGCTATGAGGTTGTTGAGTATATTGCCCAAGAGTTTGAGTTGTTTCTGCTGGGCTTCCTTCTCTAATTTGTAATTTCTAGTTGCTGCCCTCGGTGTTACATGCTCCCTGGCATAGAAGTGTCTCTCCAAGAACCTTGTTACGCCATGGGGTAAATATGTGGCTTCATCTGTGGTTAGGTTGTAAGCAGCCATTATTCTTGCCAAGCTCGAATAAAAACTCGAGCCAGGCAACCTTGTTGCCATTGCCTCCACATCTGAAACAGCATAGTCTGATATTAGGATAAGGGCCTCTTCTGGATTCTCTGTCAGCAATGGCATGCATCTTTTGGGTATATCCAAACCCAGCACCAAGCGTTCATTACCCTCAAGCTGTCTATAATTGAGTGTTTTCTTAAAGCCTTGTGATGGGTCTTGCTGTAAACCAGCAAGGTGCTGTACAATCGTGGCAAACTTCCTATTCGGGAGGTTTCTACGGGGTAAGAAAAAGCCCAGGGTATCTGCAATGCACAAACTATCCAAACCCATCCTTGCCATAAACCCAGCCCTTGCTCTGGTTATTGGGGACTCGCCCCTCAGCTTCATGCCCCAACCCTTAGCCACTCCTAAGTCATAGGCAATGTTATGGGCAACGAGTATGTCCACTCTCTTTTCCTCCAAGAAGTCCCCAACAAGGGTTGCCAATGCTTGTGAGCGTTGGGTGTAGTCCATACCTGGCTTAAACACAGAGATTGCTCTGTAGCCATTGTGCATCTCAAATGGGAGTTCATGGGCACTCATCAGCACCCTATCAACCACCTCTAAGTTCTGGATTATTGCAAGGGTGGCCCAGGACACTCTAGCGAGTTCTGGTACCAAATAGAGTGGAACCTCAAGGTCCATGAAAGCCAACCTCAACCCAATTAAATCCTCATAACTTGCTTTTCCCACTATATCAACATAATCGTCTATATCACGGCAGATGAATGGCTCCCAATGCATCCTGCCCCTTGAACCAACTCTCACCAATCTGCCATTGTAAGCCAAGAGTTGCTCATTGAGTTGCCTGTGCTGGGTATGTATACTCAAAGCGACCTCTATGAGCTCATCTGGTAATTTCCTCAACCAACTGTTGCCTTTTAAACCGTCCAGGAAGCTTGATTTTGAGCCAAACTCAAGGAGCTCATCAAGGGAATTAAGCAAATGGGTGGCATAACCAGGATTCTGGGTTGCCTTCGCCCTTAGTGCGGCCCTTGCAAACCCCTTTCTCATTCTCCTCAGAGAATCAGCTTCAGACACCAACCTCGCCAAGCCATCATCACACTCCCCCACACATGGGCTAACCGGGTACATATGCCCAAGAATGAGTGGCATGCTCCCTGTGTCAAATCCGAGCTCACGGAGTTTAGCCCTCATTGAGATTGGTGCAGAAACAACAAGGGGGTTGTAGTAGCCCTCATCATGTAGCACTGTAACGCCCCTTGGCAAGCCCCTTTTTAATGATTCCAAAGCCCCTTTACTAAGCCTCTTTGCGATTGGGAACTCCAACCTTGAATCAAAGTTAACACCCCCCAAGCCACTCATATAAACCCTTAGCATATCTCCCTTTGCTTCCATGCGTGTTAGGATCACTCTTGCCATATCACCACTCTTGAGGTAGGAATCATTTTTAAAGCTTTCATAAAATATATGTATTTGCTACAATAAAGTTTATATACTAACTTGGATTTCATCATGAATGGAAACGGGGGTAAAAGGATGAAACTCACTATTGCTGAACCAGGGCTTCTTAAGGATTGCATTGCTATAATATCAGAGCTTGTCAATGAGGGACAGTTTGAGGTCAACAAAGAGGGCATCGAGCTTATTGCAATGGACCCTGCCAATGTGGGCATGGTAATCTTCAAGCTACTGAGCTCGTGCTTTGTTGAGTATAAAGTGGACTCTGTACCAGTGAAGTTGGCAATCAATCTCAACAATCTGAAGCAAATCCTAAAGAGAGCAAAGCCCAATGACATGCTCACCCTTGAAACAGAGGAGGAAAACCTGCTAAGAATAACCCTAAAGGGTGCCACCACAAGAACATTCTCATTACCAATAATCGATATTGAAGAGTCTGAACAAAAGGCCCCTGCATTGAAATTCCCTGTGACAATCAAAACAGATTCCTCAAGGATTACAGAGGCAATTGAGGATGCAGACATAGTGGCTGATTCTGTGCTGTTGGAGGCTGACCAAGAGAGTTTTGTCATTTCTGCAAAGGGGGACCTTAGCAAGGTAAATATCGTTTTCAAACCCGACAAGAGCACCCAGATTCTGCTCGAAGAGAACAAGAAGTACAGAGCAAAGTATTCAATAGAGTACCTCAAGAAAATGATTGCAGGGGGAAAGCTTGCTGACCAAGTAACCTTACAGTTTGATAATGATTACCCCTTGAGACTGGAGTACAAGGCGGTTGACAAACTCATGCTCTCATTCATACTCGCCCCAAGGGTCGAAAACGAGTAAGATTTCTTAGGATGCAATACTCCGCCCAGATTCAAGCAATGCTCAGAGCAGTGAGGGCTGCAGGGGAGGTCATCATAGAGAACTATGGCAAGGTAAGTTTTGACCTCAAGCAAGATAGCTCCTTTGTGAGTGGGGTTGACAGGCAAGCCGAGTCAATCATCAAAAATATTCTGAGCAATGACTTCCCAAACTATGGGTTTGTGGGTGAGGAATTTGGCAATACCAACGCCCGAGCAAGATACAAATGGGTGGTGGACCCTTTAGACGGTACTACTAACTATAAGATTATGGTCCCTTTCTTCAACGTGTCCATTGCCCTTGCAAAGGATAACGCTATAATTGCCGGGGTTGTTTACAACCCAGTAACCAGAGAGGTGTTCTGGGCAGAGAAGGGAAAGGGGAGCTACCTCAATAATGAACCAATAAGGGTAAGCCAATGTAAAGAGTTAAAGGAAGCAGTGCTGGGATACTGTCACGGTAGGGCAAAGGAGGACATCAAGCTAGCTCTATTGATACACAACAAGCTTAAGCTCAAGAGCCACATAAGGCAGTTCGGGGCTGCTGCTCTAGAACTTGCGTATGTGGCTTCAGGTAGGCTTGGTGGTTTCCTTATGGCAGGGGTAAACCCTTGGGATGTGGCTGCTGGTTCTCTTCTCGTCTTGGAGGCAGGGGGCAAAGTAACAGAGTTTAATGGCAGTGAGTTCAAACTCAACTCAAACACCATCCTGGCCACAAACTCATCTTTGCATAAAATCCTACTAGAAGCGATCAATGAAGCAATACATCAGAAAGATTATTAAACCAGTAAGTTTTTAAAGGGATAAAATGGAAGAGCAAGAGGTAGGCAAAGTAACCCACTACTTCACCAAGATAGGGGTGGCTATTGTAGAAGTGAGTGCGCCGATTCGGGTTGGTGACAAGATACACATCAAGGGTGCAACCTCTGACTTCACACAAACTGTAGAGTCAATGCAGATTGAGCACCAACCTGTGGAGGAAGCCAAACCAGGCGACTCTATTGGTTTGAAAGTGGTGGATCACGCCAGGGAAGGGGACACAGTCTTCAAGATAGTGTCTGGGTGATGGCTTGATTGTTTCTAATTGAGGGTATTAACCAGATACCAGAAGGTTTATAAACACTATATGATTTCTGATTCATATGCCTGAGAACCATTACCATCGCTTCTTCGAGCTCTTTGCCACCCCCTTGAGAATTGAGATAATAAAGCAGTTGAAGGATAATGGCAGCATGAATGTTACCCAGATATGCCAGGCCTTGGGCGAAGAGCAGAGCAAGGTAAGCCACAATCTCAAGCGTCTCCTCATGTGCAATATAGTAAGGGTAAACCAAAGGGGCAACTTTAGATACTATGAGTTGAACAAAGACACGATACTACCATTGCTCCAATTGATTGACAGGCATGTGGAAACATGGTGTAAGGAATGCCAATTAGAGAGGAGGAGAAAATGGGTCTGATTGAGCAAATCGAAACCAAGGTTAAGCAAACCATACAAGAATACAAGCTGTTCACCAAGCGAGATAAGGTAGCAGTGGCTGCCTCTGGTGGCAAGGACTCCACCTCACTTTTGTATATTCTAAAGAGGTTGAACTATGATGTGAGTGCAATAAATGTTGACCCAAACATAGGGGAGTTCACAAAAAGGAATTTGGAGAACCTGAGGGGGTTTTGCTCTAAGGAGGGTATACCATTGATAGAGGTGTCCTTCAGAGATGCGTTTGGTGGTTCGCTATGCCACTTAAACTCAATCCTAGAATCAAAGGGGATAAAACTAAACTCCTGCACTGTTTGTGGGGTTTTGCGGAGGTACCTTATAAACTGGATTGCACTGGAGCGCGGGTTTGATGTTGTAGCCACTGGTCACAATCTGGATGATGAGGCAGAGGCAACCCTTATGAATATCTTTAGGAACGATACAATGAGGTTTTTTAGGCAGGGTCCAGTTGTAGGGGTTACAACCTCACCAAAATTTGTTCAAAGGGTCAAACCTCTCTACTTCTGCACCGAGCTGCAGATGACCGAGTTTTCAAAAGCACTTGGTTTGCCTGTTATTTACAAGCGCTGCCCGTGTGCACTCACCTCTTACAGGAACCAAGTTCGGGGCTTTATCACACAGCTTGAGGCAATCAATCCAAGCGTAAGGGAAGCAATTGTGAGGTTTGCCCTCAGAGAGATAGCAAAGCGCGATGTAAAGCAAGAGGAGATTAAAGTGTGCGATGAGTGTGGGCAACCAAGCAGTGGTGGCCTCTGTAAAACATGTCAACTGCTAAAAACTATCAGGGGTGATAACCATGAGGGTGTATCTGGATAATGGTGCCACAACAAAAACAGACCCCAGGGTGGTACAAGAGATGATGCCCTATTTCACTGAGATGTATGGCAACACCGCCTCCTTACACTCATTCGGGCAGGAAGCAAAGGAGGCAGTGGAGAAAGCCAGGGGGTTTATCGCGAGTTTTATCAATGCCCAACCAGATGAGATTGTTTTCACCTCTGGTGGTACTGAATCCGACAATATAGCCATCCAAGGCGTTGCCAGAGCACTCTCAACAAAAGGCAAGCACATAATCACATCAAAGATAGAGCACCCTGCAGTGCTTGAGGTTTGTAAGCATCTAGAGAAAGAGGGCTACGAGGTTACATACCTTAATGTTGACAAACACGGCTTGGTTAATCTCGAGCAACTCGAGAAGAGCATTAGAAAGGACACAATACTTGTAAGCATAATGTTTGCCAATAACGAGATAGGCACAATCCAGCCAATCAAGGATATAGGCGAGATTTGCAGAAAGCACGGGGTTTATTTCCATACCGACGCTGTACAAGCCCTAGGCAAGGTGCCAGTGGATGTCAAGGAGATGAAAATAGACCTGCTCTCTGGCTCAGCCCACAAAATCCACGGTCCAAAGGGTGTTGGGTTACTGTATGTAAGAAAGGGGGTCAAACTTGCGCCAATAATTTTGGGCGGTGGTCATGAACAAGGGCTCAGGTCTGGCACAACAAACACCCCAGGCATTGTGGGGTTTGCCAAGGCACTGGAGCTCTCAAAAGAGCCAAACAATATGCTTGAGCTTCGTGACAGAATCATCAATGAATTGCTCAAAATCCCAGAGACAATCCTCAATGGTCACCCAACCCAAAGGTTGCCCAACAATGTGAATGTGTGCTTCAAGTACATAGAGGGTGAGGCAATACTCTTGCACCTTGACCAAGCGGGGATAGCAGTCTCCACAGGCTCTGCTTGCTCCTCGCTCAAACTTCAACCCTCCCATGTGCTCACAGCCATAGGGTTGCCACCAGAGATAGCCCATGGCTCGATAAGGATTACCCTAAGCAAGTTCACCACAGAGCAGGAGGTGGATTATTTCATCAACAACATAAAGCGCATTGTACACAACCTGAGAGAGCTAAGCCCCTTTTGGAAGAATAGGTGATAAAGATGCCAATGTATTCAAAGAAGGTCATGGAGCACTTCACGCACCCACGCAACATGGGCAAGCCAAAGGAGTATGATGCTGTGGGTAAGGTGGGCAATCCAGTGTGTGGTGATGTCATGTACATCTACATCAAGGTCAAAGAGAACAGGATTGTGGACATAGGGTTCGAGACAATGGGGTGTGCTGCTGCAATTGCCACCAGCTCAATGGTGACAGAGTTGGCAAAGGGGAAGACATTGGAAGAGGCAATGAAAATCACGAGGGATGATGTGGCAGAGTCGTTGGAGGGTTTGCCCCCAATAAAGATGCATTGCTCAAACCTGGCTGCTGATGGGCTTAGGGCAGCTATAATGAACTACAAGAAAAAAAGAGAGAAAGAGCAAGACAAAACAACCTAACTTATTTCTTGGTCTTCTTGGTTGCTTTGGTTGTTTTCTTTGGTTTTTGCTTTGTTGATTTTGCTTTCTTTTCGACTGGTTTCTTCTCGGTTTGTTTCTTTGGCTTGGGCTTCTCAACCGGTTTCTCTTCACGAGGTGCCTTCTCTTTTGGAGCCGCTGCCTCTTTCTTCCACTTAAACCCACGCTTCTCTTTAACTGGGATGCCTGCCTTCTTAAACGCCGCAGCCACCTCTTTGTAAGTGGCATCCTCCTTTATATCCAGTTTCTTCTTCTGTGGGTGGAGGTGCTTGATGTTACACTTGCGCCTCCTAACATTCCCCTCTATTATAACATAATTATCATCCAACTTCTTTACAACAACGCAATAGTTATTCGCGTCTCTACCTGCAATTTTAACACAAACCCTACCCACTTCAAACATTCTCAACACCCTTCTCCAGTTTAATTTGCTCTCTTGAGCAGACAGAGCAGAGCACGCCCCCGTAAGGGCGCTTTGGATTCCTCTCTGATTTCTTTATCTTGTTCTTGCTCAATGAATCTGAACGGGGAACCCCTAACAAGGGCCTCCCACACTTGGCACACACAAGCTTCTTGTGTTTGCGCTTTGAGTGGTGCACAACCAACCTACCACCTGGTGTGCGAAGTGTTCTCTTTCTAAATGTTTTTGAGCGTTTATTGCCTTGTGGCATTTTAACCAGTGATTGGATTTGATTTAAAAACCTTACTCAATAAACCTTGAGCAGTTTCCTTATTAGCATGCTGAATAGTATAGAGAGTATGATATAGGTACCGAACCAACCAGGTCTCCAACCAAATATGCTTATGTTACCAAGTGGCTTTACTGGCTTGTTAGAGACCTTTGCTCTTATAATATCGCCTGCCTTACACTCCACAATGGGTGTGGCATACTCAGGCACCCCGCCATTTTCAATGACAATTACTGGCACCTCGCACTCTGCGCCATTATAGGCAAACCTTATTGGCGGTGCCACATAGCTCCCTGCATCAGCCACAAAGCTATATAGCACTGTGTTGTCACCCCTCTTTGGATACCCCTCTAAGAGTTTTATGCCCTGTGGCAAGTCAACCTCTGGTGGGTTTGTTGGTGCGGATGATAGCATAAGCGTAATATTGAACGGTTCACCCTCAACCAGCGGCTCGTAAGCAAGGTGGGCGTTCATCCATCCAAACACTATGATTACAGGTATTATAGTAACAAGCGTGGCTCTCATTGAATGCCTCATATACTCCATGTTTTTGGACATGAGTTGCTTCTGCTTTTTCATTATCTTCTCTGGCTTGTCTTTGAGCGCCTTCATTTCCTTTTGAAGTGCCTTGAGTTCCTCTTTCAATCCCTTGAGTAGCTTCTGATTGGTCACATACTTGTAGATTACAGTAGTTATCACTGTGAGTAGAAAACTTATTACCAGGATGGCAAACATAGGACCCAAGCGGAGCAAGGGTAGCAGTATTGGGTTGAGTACAGAGTCCAAAAAGCCAACCCTCAACACCATTTTATTGCTTTACAAACCTCCTCAGCAATGGGTTCATGTCCATCAAGTGCTGCCTTGTTATGTCCTCGTACAAGCGATAGATTATCATCACAGTTAGGAGTATTCCTGTGCCCCTAGACAAAGCCCCTGTGAGGTCTGCCAGTGCAGCAAGAAACCCGACAGTTATTGCACCCATAACAGTGAGCGGCAGTATGTACCTCCCCAGTAACCTCTCGAGCACCCTCCTGTCCTTTCTAAACCCAGGCACCTGCAACCCTGAAGCCATAATCCTCTCTGCCTGTGACTTGGGGTCAAGCCCAGAGGTCTTCATCCAGAAAAGGGAGAATATAACTGCACCTGTAATCATAAAGCCCATGTAAGCCAGGGCCTGCCATATCTGCACTGGTGTCAGGCTACCCTTGATTACACTCCCAATGATGTTTGGTGAGGAAACCCAAAACACAAATCCAGAGGCAGCCCTACCGGCTGCATCAAATGTGCCCAAAATAGGTATATTTGCTCTCTCCAGCAACCTCGCCCATAACTGTATGTTTGCCAAGAGAGCAGCCACAAGTATGACAGGGATGTTGCTTGTGTAGAGGAACGAGAGTGGCCAGCGCACCCCATGGCCCCTAATCCTCCCGAATGATAGCGGGATTTCAATCTTCATTGCCTGGGCATAAACCGCTATCAGGAAGACTGCCAGGGTTGCAAGTATGGCTGCTAGTGCCAAGCCGGCAGTGATTGGGTCTGCTGCCCTAAGGGCTTGGAAGAGGCGTGGCACTGCACCAGATGCGTATTGTCCTACACCTGCTACTGTGCCAGGCAACCATGAGAATGCACTAATGGCTATTGTCTTTGACACACCCGCAGCAATGAACAAGCCGACACCTGAACCAAATCCCCACTTGCTAACAACCTCATCCATCAACATTATGAAGAACCCACCCATGCACAGCTGTATTACTAAAACCCAAGGGCTCATGCCAGGGGCTGGTCGCAGCCCGCCCATCATCACATATACTATTGACTCAAACACGACGAAGAATATTGTGAGCAATTTTTGCAAGCCCTGAAAGTATTGCTTGCCCTCTTTGGTGTTCAGGTCAATCTTGAGTATGCCAGAGCCCTGCAATAGTTGCAAGACTATTGAGGCAGTCACTATGGGCCCAATACCCAAGCTTATTAATGAACCAAACTTTGCACCAAGAATGATTGAGAGATACTCGAATTGCTCGAGGTAATTAGGGCCGAGCCCGTATAGGGGTATCATGCCCAAAATAAAGAAAAGTCCAAGCACTATGCCTGTCCATTTTAGCTTTTCTTTAAATGAGAGCCGTTTCTGTTTTGGTGGCTCAACCTCTGGCAGATAAGAAGCCAGTTTCATTACAAGTGAGGATTCCCCTGCCATTATCCCTTGCCCTCGGATTTTTTTGGTTCTTTTTTCTCCTTAGGCTCTTGTTGCTCCTCTGTTTCTTCGGTCTTTTGTTTGGGCTCTTCTACAGCGCCTCTGTCAAAATTCGTTGAAACATTCACCTTGCCACCCTTGGCTTCTATCTTCTCGATGGCTTTTCTAGAGGCGTAATCCACCTTAATGAAATAAACCCCTACCGGCTTACCTCTACCTAGGAGTTTCTGATAACCAAGTTGTCCCAAATCGATTTCCCAGCCATCCTTGGTTTGTTTTACCCCCTCTGTGAATCTCTCGAGCTTTTTGTTTATATCATCAATGTTTATTGCCCTTATCTGTATGGCGTTCTTCCTTTTGAACCCTTGCTTGCCAAAATAACGCTCTTTCCATATACTGGGCTTTTTGGAGTCGGCCCTCTTACCTGTGCCTGCTCTACCCACACCGCCACGATGGCCCGAGCCACGATGCTTCTTTTTGGCACCATAACCATGGCTACCTGAGCCACGCATCCTACTGCTCTTCTTTCTTTTGTGGAACCCCATTTTCTCAAAGCATCCTCATTATTAGCTCCTTTATCTTATCGCCCCTATAACCAAGGGCACCACCTTGGGTTATTGGTTTTTTAATCCCACCCCTCTCAAAACCACCTCTCGGGGGGTGTAACCCAATAACATTGCTGTAGTATTTGCCCTTGATTTTGAGCAACCCCCTCTCCCTGCCTTCTTGGGGTTGGACCTGCTTACCCCGCTTCTCAATAACCTTCTCAAGCGTCTCTGTATCAATCTCGCCAAAGGTCACATAGTCCTTAACCTCCTTGAGTTGCCCGAGTATGTCAGGGGTGTTCTTATAAACCGCCATAGTCAGGCGTCTCTTGAGTTTCAAGCGTGTGAGGATGTGCTTAACCTTTGAACTGGCATTTATTGCACTCCTCAACCTGATTACAGCAACATACTCTGGCTTATTATCAGCTTGATGCTTTTTTTCTGTCATTTTCAACATCACTTGTGTTTTGCTCTACTCTTTGTGTGGCACCCTCAACTATGCTTAGCGTTGCTCTAGTCTTCTCAGGAATCTTGCATTCAAGCAGTTTTGAGAGTGCATCAAAGCAGGCCTTGATTAGGTTGGTCTTGGTCTTTGTCTGACCCTTTGTTTGAGACCACACATCCCTTATCCCTGCCAGTCTCAATAATTTTTGGCACTCCCTCTCAACACACAAACCAGTACCCTTTGGCGCAGGTATGAGCGTAATCTCTACCGAACCGCATTTCCCAGTTACTTTAAACGGAATGGAGTGTGGGGTACCGCAGCCACATTCCCATGAGCCACACCCGCGCAACACCTTTATTATGTTGAGTTTTGCTAGGCGTATTGCCTTGTTCCTGGCAGGCACAGTCTCTTTACTGCTTGCCATACCAAGCCCCACATAGCCGTCCTTGTTACCCACTGCTGCCATGGTAGCAAAACTGGGCACATTTCCCTCAGCAGTCTTCTTTTGGGTTTGCTTGAATATCCTACGCTGACCCCCACCAAACTTACCCTTGGCTTGACCTATAAGCAACAACTCTACCTCGAGATTTGGCAACAACATGTCAACTATCTCTGGCTCGAGTAGTTTGTGTGGGCTTGCCAACACCTCATCAATACTGGTTATCTCGCCGCTTCTCACCCTCTTACCAAGCAGGGTTTTTGGTTTCCATTCTTCGAGTGCCTCTGTCAATTTGGTTACCTCTGGTACAACCTCCTCTTCCTTTAATTCCAATGCCTCTGGTTCCACAACCTCGGCAAGCTCCTCTTCACTTGCTTCTGCAGGTGCCTGCTCCTTTTCTTCTTTATCCTGTTTCATTTTCCATCCAAAATCTTGCCCTTTACAGTCTCAAAATCCTTAACAATATCCATCTTCTTGAGTTTTTTGTAGCGAGTAAACTGGGCTTTTGGTGCTGACTTTAGATAACCTGCAATGTGCTCGCCCCTCAACCTCGAATCCTTGGGTAGCATCTCTTCTGATATAGGCACGCTCACACCTGCATCGATAACCCCTTTCACAAAAGCGAACACACGCGACCCAGGCACAGACCTGTGGAAGCCCATGTCAAGGATCGCATCCTTCACTCCCTTTTCCAGTCCCTTTTTACCAAGCATCAACCCTGCGAGGTATGCTGACGGGAGGTTACAACAATTGTACTGCCAACCCAAATCCCTCAATGATATTGAGTTAACCCCAACAATCACCTTGTCGCCTTTGGGAGCATAATCAACAAACTGTCCTAGTATGCTTCTGGAGAACACCCTAACCACCAACCTCGTCCTCCTACCCTTAAGCAACTTTAGACGCTTGTAGTAATTGGTCTTGTGTTCTCGCTTCCGTTTCATCCCTAAGACCTTAATCTTTCTTGGCATTTTGAATCAGATTTCGCTCTTTGATATAGTACTTGAGGTGGTTGAGGCTTCTGAAGAAACCACCCTTTGCCTTGCGATAGAGTGAGGTGTATGCTTGCGTACTCAGCAAGCCCTTGTGTTTGAGTTTTTTGAGGAAGGCACGCTGGCATCTAATCTTGCTCATCCATGCCTCTTTCTTTGGTAATCTCGCAAGCTTTGTGCCTTTCCTTGAGCCCTGCCCACGCCTGCGTCCCTTTCTCTTTTGAACCAAAATCTTCCTAGCATGAAACCTAGAAACGCCTCTCTTTGGCAGTTTCTGTATTATGTTCGCATTGATGAGCTCCCGTATGTCCTGCTTGGTGATTGCCTCTTTTATCTCTGAAAGGTGCTCTGGGCTAAAGTAGACCCTCTTCTGGGAGCATTTCAATACCTCTGCAGCAATCCTCCTTTGGGTTTTGAGTTCCATCTTTACTGCCTCTTGGTAAGCACCTTATCCTTCTCGAATTTTTCGAGCTTCTTTTTATCCTCTATGCTTTTCTCAAGCTTCTCATCAATTGTCTTCTTTGTGGGCTTTTTCTTCTCCTTCTTCTCTTTTGTTTCTTTCTTCTTTGCTTCGAGCTCTTCTCTCTTTTGTTTAACATAACCCTCTGGGTCCTTGTAGTTGAGTATCTTAAAGCCCTTCTTCAAAGCGGCTTCCATTATCAATAGTTTCTTCTTTAATCCCAATCTTCCGTCCAACAAAACACAATGGCTCTTATTATCCAGTTCCTCCAACTTGCTCAGGTTTGCTATTCTCACAGGCACAAGCCCCTCATCTATCATACCCCTCACTGCTTCGGGGAGTTTATACCCTATTGAAACCAGATAACCACGGGATTTCTTCTTCAATCTAAGTTTTGATTGCACACCGCGTGGTCTTCTCCAGACTGGCTTCAGTCGCTTCTTCAACCCAAGGTTCTGCCTTCGAAACTTGGGTATCCTGCTCTTCAACTGTTTTCTCAGTTCTGTCAATTTGCTCGGGTTCATTTTACTGGTTTGCCGTCCTTCTCGATTATGTAAATCCCATCTTGGTATATCCTCTTGTCGTACTCTGTCCTCTTCAAAAGCATCTCGATATCTGCAGCGGTTTGTGCCACACGCTCCTTGTCCACTCCGCTCACTTCAACTATGTCGCCGTTCACCTCCACTTTCACATCATCATACTTCAGCTTGAGCACTCGCGGGAATTTCTCACCAATGAAATTCGAAACAACAAACTCCTGTCCGCGTACCTGAACGCTCATTGGAAAGTGCCCTGAGCATATCTTTAGTTTGTAGAGTATGCCTTGTGTGACACCCTTAATCATGTTCTTAATATGGGCTGCAATTGTACCCATCCTCTTCTTCTGTGGTTTTTTTAGCCGCTTGGGTTTGAGCACAACCTTGCCCTGAGCAAGCTCCACTGAGATGTCTGGGTCATATATATTTCGCTTTGTCTCGCCCTTTGGGCCCTTTGCAATGATTGTATGTCCATCTAATGAAAACTCAACCCCTTCTGGGATTTCTATTTCCACTGTGTTGTCTTTGGTTATCCTCATTTTCAATAGCAATATGCAAGCAATCTCCCACCAAGCCCTTTCTCTTGGGCTTCAATATGGGTCATAATGCCTTGTGTTGTGGTGACCAGCAACACCCCAAACCCCTTAGCAGGTAGGAAGCGTTTCTCATAAACCTGGTATCCATCCTTCTTGACATTGAAATTTGGTGAAATGGCACCACACTTGTTGATTTTGCCACCCAGTTTAATCACGAAATAGCCCCCTTGTTGGTTGCTGATGCTCTTGAAGTCAAGGATATAACCCTCCCTCTTGAGCAACTCCAGCACCTTTTGGCTCTTCTTTGAAATAGGTGCAAATAAGCACTCCCTCTTCCCTATTTTCTCAGCATTGAGTATCTTGCTCATCATGTTTGCAATTGGGTTGTTG
>QMQS01000002.1 GCA_003650585.1 Candidatus Woesearchaeota archaeon | reverse complement strand
CTTTGCTACCCCCGCATATCATTTCTTGAGTTGTTTGGAAAGTTGCAGCAGTTTGTTGTCAAATATCCTGATTGCCTCCTCAATAATATCCTTGCAGCTCAGTTGACCCCAAGACTCCAGGTAAAAGACATGCTTGGTCTCGTCCTCCTGGATTTGTATAGCATCGTTGGGGCATGCATCAACGCATGCATTGCAGAGGTGGCATTCCAAGAGTTTCTTCTGGTTAACCACAACTTTCCCTTGCTTCATCTCAAGTATTCCAAAGGGGCAGCTCTCTATGCACTTCTTGCAATCCTTGGAGCATTTCTTGTTATCAATTTTTATGCTGGGATAGTATTTGTAATAAGCCAAACAGGGTGACCATTTTACATGCTCCTCGCCCTTGCCTAGTATTGCTGTTGCCACAAACTCAAGCTCTTGGTTCTTGGCAAGCTTGACTATGGGCATGTCCGGATACACAACCTTTGTCTTGGCGTCATTGGCTTTTAGGGACTTTGCATAAACCATCTTGGGTCCCTTCTCCTTGAGTTTGAAAACCACCTGACATAGTGAGCAACCCGCCCCTTTGCATGTGCACTCCTCCTTGAGGTTCAATGTCTTTAAGTCAGTGGTCAGTGGCAACAATCCTAGCCTTAGTGCAACAATCTCATCGTACAATGCTGAGTCGTTCTTCCTAAACTCAACATCCTCTATAGCAAGCACTGGCACCTCATTTATCATTATCCTTCTCAGTGAGTTCACATACCAATACTCAGCCCCATCGATAATAAAGCTACACTTTGTATTGGTTTTATCCTTGGATACGAGTTGGAGTTTCATTACACCCTCCTCCCCCTTCTTCCCCCTTTCTTTCTGCACCCGTCATGGGGTTGTGGGGTTACATCCTCTATTGTACCTATTTTCATTCCCATTCTCGCCAAAGCCCTAACCGCTGCCTGTGCCCCGGGTCCAGGGTTGTGGGGTCCATTGTGCCCGCCTGGTGCTCTAATCTTCACATGGAGAGCATTAACCCCATGGTCCAGAGCAATCTGGGCTGCCTCTTTGGCAGCAATCATGGCTGCTGTTGGAGAGGACTCCATACGGTCAGATTTAACAATCATCCCGCCTGATTTTATGGCGATGGTCTCTGTTCCAGATATGTCTGTTATATGCACAATGGTATTGTTATACGAGGAATAGATGTGTGCCACACCCCAGCGTATCCTTCTGTCCTTCATTCTCATGCAGCCTCCTCACCCTTGGTGGCAACTGGCTTGGTTTCCTTGCTAATCTCAGGGTGGTCTGGTTGACTGAATGGTGAGTCTGGTGAAAACCTCAATCCAGCTTCCTCCTCCCTTGTGGTTATATGCGAGGGAGAGGTAACCTTCTTGTTACCCAAGTATATATGACCATGAACAATGAACTGTCTCGCTTGGTCTATTGAACGAGCAAGGTTTTTCCTGTAAACAAGGGTTTGCAACCTGCGCTCAAGGATGTCCTTGAGTTGTATGTTGAGCACTCTATCTATGTCAACAGATGGGGCTTCTATCAACCCAAGTCTGTAAAGCTTGTCAATCAAGCGCTGCTTTTCAAGCTGTGCCTGTTCTGACTCATCTGCAATCATACTCTTTACCTGGTGTGTAAACCTCTTCCTAAGGGAATTCATCTTCCACAACTCCCTCTTGTTTTTTATCCCATACTCCTCCATCAACACTCTCTCTGCTTCAAGTCTCTCCTTTTGCCATGGGTGCCTTGGCGTAACATACTTCTTCCGTTGTGATTTTGGGTCTCCCATTCTTACTTCCTACCCTTTCTCCTCTGAACCCCAAGGGCCTTACCCTTGTTCTTTCTGAAATTAGAGCGAGTCCTTTGCCCACGCACAGGCAATCCCTTGCCATGTCTAAACCCTTTGTAAGACTTAATCTTTCTCATCCTTTTTATGTCCGAATCAATGACAAAGTCTATATCTGCACCAAACAGATGGGCATCCTCGCCTGTCTCTGGGTCAAACCTCCTGTTCATAACCCATGTGGGGATACCGAATTTAGCGGGTTCCTTTAGCACTTCATTTATTTGCTCAATCTCCTCATCAGTTAGATAACCTGCAAGTTTGTGTTTGTCTATATTTGTGACAGTGCATATAGCATTGCCCATTATATAACCCACGCCCTTAATCTTTCTCAAAGCATAGAGCAACTGCTTACTTCCATCTATGTCAGTACCACCTACTCTAACAATGTGCTTGTAATCCTTGGTTTGGGTTTTTTGTTCCATTGTGTGCTTGGTTTAAAAGGGAGTTCCCCTCTCTTTAAAAAATTTTTGTACTCTCAATAGAGAAATATGCTACTATCTCTCCTATCCTGCAAATAGCCAACTATTTATAAATTTAATGGGTGATGCTGCCTCGATAAGGGCTAAACCAGATTGAGTTTCTTGAGAATTCTGTTGAACAAGCTCTCTCGCTCCATCTTCTCAGTGATATCAACATAACGCTCACCGAGAAGTTTTGCCGCCAGTTGCTTGTAACCAGTGGTTGCCTTCGACTCTGGCATGAGGTAAACAATGGGGTGCCCTTCCTTGAGTGCCTCGCTCATGTTCTCCTCCTCAGCTATCACTGCAATCACCTCCTTTCCAGTTACCTTTGCTATATCCTCTGGTGTAAGGTAACTCCTACCCTCATCATATCGATTTACTACCACACCAAGCACAGTTGTGCCCAAGGAAGTGGCAAACCTTATACACCTCAACCCCTCTGCCACTGCGGCGGTTTCTGGTGTTACAACAACGATTACAGCGTCACAGGCTTTGATAGCAGAAACAGCCTCAGGGGAGTAACCAGGGGGTGTGTCCAAAATCACTAACTCGGAGGATTTCATCTCTTCAAGCAAGGACTTTTTGAGTTTTATGTCGGATTTGAGCCATTTCTGTGAGGTGTCGCCCGGAATGAACTTCAAACCAGAGGTATGAACATAAACCATCTCATCCAGTTGCTTCCCTTTGAGCAAGGCATTATGAATTGTGTGCTCCAATTGTTTTGAAAACCCAAGGCAATGGGCAAGATTTGGCTTGAGTAAATCCCCATCAACAACCACCACTCTCCTACCAAAGTTATTAAGTGCGAGCCCCAAGTTTATGGCAGTGGTAGTCTTGCCCACACCACCCTTTCCAGAGATTATTCCGAGCACTTTTGCCATGGTTATCCCCTCTCAAACTCGAGGTCAATGTTAACACCACGCACTATCTCGTCTATGTCCACTCCCTCTGAATCCTCCTCAGCACACTCCAATATTTTGGAAGCAACCTTTAGGAAGGTTTCTGTTTTCTTGAAGTACTCTTCGATTGTGTCTATATCAATCTCAACAACAACATCATTAAGGATTGCGTCTAGCCGAACCCCGCGTCTGTATTCGTTCGAGCGTATGGGCTCTGCCTTCTCAACCTTTCTCATAACCATATAGAAGTTGAGTAACTCGGTTATTTCAGGATGGGAATATAGCGATTTTAAAACAAACACCCTGGAGAGCACATTCCCTGGTATCTCATTCAGTTCACCTAAGGAAACGTTCAACTTAAGCAGAGCCATTATTGCGTTATCGTAGCATGCTATCAATCTCTTGAGAATACTGCTTAGTATATCAACTGTGCGTGTGTACTTCAAGCTCACAAAAATGAGGTGGTCAGCCCTCTTCAATTGCTCTTTGGCATTATTTAAATATGTACGCATTTTTCTCTATTATCCGATTATTGAGTTTGAGTAACTCTTTCGCTTCCCTCACAAACTCCTTAAGCTCTTCCACTGAAAGGGTGCTAATATTATAATCATTTGTGCATATAACATACTTTCCTCCACGAGTGAACTCAACTGGGGCGTGTTTGTGCTTTGCCACAAGGTGGTGCACTCTCTCAATCAATTCCCTGTACTTTTTGTCTATCTTATAACGGGGCATTATCTTCTCAACAAACAAGTGGAACTTGGAGTCAAAGGTATCATGAAATGGTGGGATGCGCTTGAACAACCGCTCGTAATAGAGCACTGAGGCAATGGTATTGCTAAGTGAAATGAATATGTTTTCAAGGATGGATATAAGCAGCTTATCATCTTTAACAAGTGGGTATGTTACAAAGAGCATGTGGTCAGCAATCCTTAAGGATTTCTCAGCCTTAGACTGTGCCTCTTGAAATTTCTCCATGTATGGCTAAAATAGTCAACCTGTTCTTAAAAAGTTTGTGTTTATCCTTTCTTTAGTTGGATTATTGTTTTGGCAATATCGCCTTGATTCTCTTCAAGAACCCGCTTTGCAACCTCTTTGCTTACACCTGTCTGTGACACTACTGTGGCAATATCCTCTTCACTTATCTCTGGTGTAGAATCCAGTTCTGCTTTAGACACATTACCAGTTATCTGGAAGGTATCCTGCCCCATTAGGTTTATCTTTATAACTGTGGGGTTGGTTATTGTGATAACAGAATCCTCGCACTTGATAACAACCTCTTGGGCATCAATCTGTTGCTGTTTGATGCCCATCCTCCTCATCATAGACTCCATCTGTTTTGGGTTGATATTGGGGAACATCTTTACAGTATGTGTAAAAGCACCTCTAACACAACAAGGGCTCCAATCAGAATCACCACATGCCCTGGTTTCAACCTGAACCTTGTCCTCTCTTCATCAAAGTACCTTATAAGCCCACCTTGTGAAGAGGGCATAAATATCTTGTTATTGCGTGCCATACGTGTGAATAGTTTAACCTAATTTAAATAAGTTTTGGATTGGAATATAGCATAGTTTATGGATGCAAAAAGATTAATAAACATGGTTGGTTTTTTTTTGTAGCATGGAGGACTTTTGGACCAAGAGGTATGCCCCAAAGAGCACCTCAGAATTAAAGGGACAAGAAAAGGCAATCAATGAGCTAAAGGCATTTGTCGTTGGATTCAAACAACAAACAAAAAAAGGGGCACTGCTTTATGGTCCACCTGGGTGTGGCAAGACTGCGAGCGTTATAGCACTGGCCAATGAACTAAACCTTGAACTTGTAGAGCTAAATGCATCGGATTTTAGGAACAGTGCTGCAATTGAGAGCATAGTTGGCTCAGCAAGCAAGCAGAGGAGCTTGTTCCATGCAGGTAAGATAATACTTGTTGATGAGATTGATGGCTTAGCAGGGAGGGAGGACCGCGGTGGGTTACAAACCCTAATGAAACTCCTCAAGAGCACTGCATTCCCCATTGTTCTCACCGCAAACGACCCCTGGGAGCAAAGGTTCTCAACACTGAGACGACAGTGCAGGTTGATACAGTTCCACAAATTGAATTACAAAACGGTTGTGCAGGTGCTAAAGGGCATATGTAAATCTGAGGGTATCAGCTATGAAGAGGTAGCCATAGATGGCTTGGCAAGGAGGGTTGATGGTGACCTGAGGGCTGGTATCATTGACCTCTTTTTGCTCACCAGTGCAAACAAGCATTTGAGCACCAAAGAGCTTGAGTTCCTGTTTGATAGAAAGAGGGAGTTGCCAATTTTAGAGGCAATAACTAGGATACTAAAGACAAGGGATATTGAAGTAGCATTGGGTGCTTTGAATGATGTGAGTGAAGACCTTGATGAGGTAATGCTCTGGTTGGATGAGAACATGCCACTTGAGTATAAGAAGCCTGAGGAGCTTGCCAAGGCTTACGAGAGCCTATCCAAAGCAGATGTGTTTAGAGGGAGGATAAGCAGATGGCAGTACTGGCGCTTCTTGGTGTATATGAATGCCCTGCTCACTGTTGGGGTGGCACTTGCAAAGGAGGAGAAGTACAGGGGCTACACAAAGTTTCAGAGGGGGAGAAGGATACTCAATATGTGGATTTGGAATCGTAAGAACATGCTCAAGAAATCAATCGCGAGCAAATTGGCAGCCCATACCCACTGCTCCACAGCTTACGCCTTCCAAGAGGTGGTGGATTTTCTACGGGTGATGTATAGCAACTCTGAGTGGGCAAGCAAACTCGAGGAAGAGCTGGAATTGGATGAGAAAGAGATTGAATGGCTAAAAGAAAGAAGAATAAAGGTTTAACTCAGAGGTCCTCTAAGCCGTGCTCTTTCACATAGAACCCTGCTTCGCCCTCTGGTAGGTGTGGTGAGTCCACAAGTTTGGCAACACGAGCCCCCTTCTTACCCTTGCGTAAGTAGATTCTGTAGGTTGAGGCATGAGCAACGATATGCCCGCCTATGGCCCTTGTGGGGTCACCAAAGAAAACATCAGGGGAAGCCATCACCTGGTTGGTAACATAAACGCACACATTGTAGACATCGGCCAAGCGTAAGAGGGTGTGCATATGGCGGTTGAGCTTCTGTTGCCTCTCTGCCAGTGTACCGCGCCCAATGAACTCAGCCCTGAAATGGGCAGTTAACGAGTCAACAACCACAAGCTTCACTTTGAGCTTATCCTTTTTTATGAGGTCCTCAACCTTTTCAGCGAGTAGCATTTGGTGGTCAGAGTTGTAAGCACGGGCAACCTTGATGTGACTCAGCACCTGCTTTGGGTCCAAGCCAGCCCCTTTGGCAAGCTGCTCTATACGCTCTGGACGAAATGTGTTCTCAGTATCAATGAATACAGCATATGCCTCTGGGTCTATCTTCTGCACCATAACAGCCAATACATGCCCCAACTGTGTCTTGCCTGAGCCAAATTCTCCAAATGCCTCGACTATAGAGCCAGTCTCAAACCCACCACCGAGCAGAGTATCAAGTGCCTTGCTCCCTGTGGGAATTTTTGATACTTTGGAGCGTCGCTCAAGCAATTCTGCACCTGACTGGAAGCCCATCTGGAGCTTCTCTCTGGCATAGTTAATTATCTTTCTCACCTGGGCGCTGCCAAGCCCTGTTGCCTCCTCAAGCTCGCCAACTGAGGCAACTGCAATGCTCATGAGGTTATCGTAGCCTGCCTCCTGCAGTTTTGCAGCAGTGGCAAGCCCCACACCTGGGAGTTTACTCAGTTCTGTAGTTGATTCGTCTGCAATCTTTACCACCCAACCATGTCTTGTTTAGCCCACTTAACTTATAAATCTTTTTGTTAAACCTCCTCTACCTCTTCATCACTCTCCTCCTCTATTGCCTCTGCTCCAGGTATGCCCAAGTCTTTGAATGTTATGTACTCATACGCTTTATCCAGAACAAGCACTGCTTTGGGCAAATCATTCACCCTGAGTGAGTTTGAGGTTGCCCATTCGCCATTCCTGTCTTTGTACCTGCGCTCAAGTGTTACTGTATAGAACTCGCCCTTACTCCCATCCTGTCTAACCGCCTCGTTTTTCCAAATTGTGGCAGTAACAGCCCCTGCCTTAAACTTCCTCTCTGGTTTGTGTTTCTCCATTTTTCCGACCTCCTTCCTATTCGGTTTTTGTTTCAACCCCTAAAAAGGGTGGGGTCGGTTACTCCAGATAAGGTGGAATAACAACAAAACCAAGAGCATAGCGGAGTTATAAATCTATGCTTAAGGTGTGTCCAGTGTCCAGTGGCTTCGCTATGCAAGGAGAGCCGCAATACAAGCAATGATTAAGAGGATGGCAAGCAACCTCTCTTCAAATGAGCCAGTAGCTATGCAACCCTTAATTCTAACAAATGGCCAAAGCAACCTAATCCCGCTTTTGGTGAACCCATCAAGAAATAGATGTGCCAGGTAACCCAAGAAGAATCCAAAGCCAAAGCCACTCCATGTGGGGGCATTCGTGAGTGTAGCAAGGAATACTGCTAAGGGTATATATATGCTATGTGTCAAGCCACGATGCTTAAAAATGGTTTGGAATACCCTCGCTGGGTGTTGCAATAACCTGCCCACCTTGGACGTGATTAGGTCTATATCTGGGGCAATAGTACCAATGAATATTCCTATAATGAAACCCAATGATTGCTCAATTGAAATTGCTTTTAAGCTTAGAATGGCAACAAGGCTGCTGAGTAACATGTGGGTGCTAAAACGCATCCTCACACCTCTCAAACTCTGCCTTGGGCTTAAAGTGCTCTATAATGTAAACAAGGCTTTCTGGACTCATTAAGATAATGTGGGGGTGCATCTCTAGCACCAAGTCCCTTGTTTTCACCCTTGCTATAATCCACCTATATAGCCAAGGAAGTTTAAGATAGTATAAGAACAGGGTGTCTGAGAGTGGCAACCCGAACCAAGAGGATATCTTCAACTCTCTGATGCCATTGGAGGGTTGAATGCTAAAGCCATCGTACAAACTCGAATCGTACCCGTAACCATTAACTTTGAGCAACTCAAACACACGCTTGTTAACCTTGTTCCATGGCGCTCTGAAGCCCTTTATGCTATCATATGGCTTCTTGAGCTCTTGCATCATGTCCTCCTCGCCCAAACCAGTTAGGACTCTATGGGATTTGGTGTGGTAACCAAGCTCATGCCCTGCCTTAATTATGGCCTCAACAGTGTCTGGATAACGCTCAGCAAAATCACCCAAGACAAAGAATGTGGCTTTGACATTGTGAGTGTCAAGAATGCTAAGAAGCTGAGCTATATCTTCAGGTGTGTCTGGTAGTTCCACATCAAAGGTAAGGTAAACCCTTTGAGGGCTCCCTGGTAGAACAAGCATTGCTATTAGGGGTATCAAAGCTAAGTATCTTACAAGCATTGCTAAACCAGTTCCTCATCGATATCAAAATCGTCTATTTCCTCAGCATCAGCCCCTGGTTTCTCCTTCTGCTCATCAGGGATTGGTGAAACACTCTCTTCTGTGGTTTGTTCTGTGGTTTGCGGCTTGCTCTCTGCCTCTGCTCTCGTTTGTGTGTCTGGAGCGGTGCTTGGCTGGGTTGGTGTTGGCTTTGTTGTGTCTGTGCTAGCAGTCGTCTGTGCTGGAATGCTAGGATTGGCCATGCTCTCTTGCTCCACCCTCTCTTTGAGCATCTCTATCTCTCTGTCCACATCAACTGGGCTGACCTGTCTCGCAATGAACTCGATTCTGTCAAACATCTCGTTGCGTAAAGCACGGCCCCTGAAGAGCATTATGCTACCAAGCAGATTGTTCTTTGTCTCATCAAACAACCCTGGCTCCTCCCTCACTCTCAAAAGTTCCTCTCGTGTCATGCCACTGATTGCTTCGACACTTCGCCCAAAGCAAACCACCCTTATCGTACCAGAGCCATCATCCGCAATCATATTAAGCACATAAGAGTAATCTGGTTGCACCTTGCCATGGGCTTGGCAATGCCACTCCTCACCCTTTGGTTGCAACCTCTTCATACATTTGGGGCAAACTTCATAAAACCTCAAATCAAACACCTGCACTATTGTTGCTTTGATTTCTGCCATGGCTTCATTACCCTGAAGCTCAGATATCTGGTACCTCTTGGGCGGCTCGGGTGCTTTTACCTCTGCCACACTCTCACCAGGCGGGTTTATAATCAGCCTTGACTTGGCATTCAAGTGCAACTCCCGTTGCCCGCTGTTCTGGCGCGCTTGCCCACCTATAACCCTCACTATGTCCCCTGTTTTTATTCTATCAATCAGGTTGGCCATATCATTCCACAAAACAACCCTTATCTGCCCTGTTTCATCAGCAATCACAATAGAGCCAACCTTGCCCTGCCCAAGTTTGCCCTCAAACGCCCTGGGCTCAAACACCTGTACCACCTTGCCCAGTGTCTCCACATCCCTCATCCCTGCAAGTATCTTTCCAATCTTGAGTTTTCCACCCATAGAATCCAGAAGTCTTATACCCAACTCATTGGCGACAATGTGTGCTGCACCAACTCTGCTTATTAACCCTGACAGTTGGTTCATCTTTGCCTTTATCCTTGACTCTAATTCCTCTCTCGATATCTGCTTCTTCTCAAGAATCATAGCAATAAGTTGATCATAAGGTATGTTTATCATCCCAAAAGGGGAAAAAGAGACCTCTCTTAAAAAAATTTGGGTGGTTTAAGATATAGATTCTTTAATCTGCGATAAAGGCAAGGGTAAAGGTAAGCGGTAGCTCTTCAACTGCATCTGCTTCTCTGTTATAACCCATAACTTTATACTGGGTCTTAACCCTCACATACACAACCTCCTTTGTGCCACATTGCTCCACTGTATCAACACCGTACCACACCCTCAGGTTTCTTGAGAATACCTCAAGGTTAGAGGTCAAGAAGCATAATAATTGGTTGCCATTATCCTCAAACTTGACAATGGTTGGGGGTGCAGGGGCAGACTCTCCATTCCAGCCCCTACCCTGCTTGAGTTCATACGCCACATACCCTGGCTTGCCCCGCCTTAGTCTAATCTCATCCCTCGCAAAGTAGTTGGTGTAATGAAAGTTGCACACCTCGGCTTGCTTCTCAATGCTAACATTCTGCAACACTGGACCCCTGGCATGAACAAGTTTTTGGAATCTTAGTGAGTCTTGGGTCTGTGAGACACCAAACACTAGCCGCTCAGACTCATCATGCAGGCTCTCAAGCAAGCCATAATCCAACTCACAGTAACAGTTGGTGTCTGAGGAAGCCATACAGTAAGCATAAGCATCAACAAACCTTGCAAAGTTATCGCTCTGGTTTGTGTCACCTGGTTGAATCATGTGCCACTCTTCTTCTGGAGCTGTGAGTAGGGCTATCTGTGAGGCAATGCAGCCACGAAAGTCCTCTTCACCATTGCAGGCATCGTAAACCCTAAGCGCCTCTGCATACACACTATCCCACACCTCTATGAAGGGTAGCTCAAGCTCAACAGAGAATGAAGGCAGAACCCTGTACTCAAGATTTGGGGTGTTGTTAAATATCACTGGCTTGTAAGCAACACCATGGAGGTTGCCCTGGAAGAAGTAGTACTCATACTCGCCCTGTAAATGGGGCGGGTTCTCAAGCTTTAACTGTGCAATGTATTCATCAGATAAATAGGACTTAAAGAGTGTATCAAACCTCTCAAGCAACCCCTCTTCTATTTGTTTTGGCTCAGGGGTGCAATCTGGTTTCACTATGGGTATGCCACCTGGAGTGCTACACCCATCCTTAGCCATTAGCCAGGGTAGCTCAAGGAGGGCTGCCTGTAGCGCATACCTTGCTGCATAATCAATATAGTTCAACCACAACTCACCCTCTTGAAACTCTGTGATAACCTCAGAAGCCACATCACCAGCGAGATAGCTCTCATGCCTTGAGAGCATCTTTCTATAGCCAGCATACATCATTGAGATTGAAACCATTGCTCCTACAATTACCAAACTCAGGAAAAACACCCTTGCTTTCTTATTGTTAAACATTTTCACAGTAATCCAACTTCACAATCAACTGCCCTTGGCGGGCTGTAGTGGCCAAGTAAACCCTAGATGGGGGAATAGCTGAGGGCAAGACAAGCAGAGCGCTCTTGAGTTGGCAGTCATAGTCTGGTTCTGTTGGCTCGATATGTAATACCTCTACCCCAGAGCTAACCACCTCCAGATTGACATTGTGGATGCCTATACCCTCTGCTATCGAGGTGAGGTTTTGTTCTATTTGCACATACAACTGGTCGTAGTAGGTTTGCCGCTCTTGTGCTGCATAATAGGCAAGCAAATCGCCAAAGTGCAACTCTTGCCCATCCATAGTCACTGGGGTCCTCAAAATGTTTAGGAGTGTTATCTGGGCATTGCTCTCATCGAAACTAGCCCTAATCGTTCTCTCAAAGCTTCTATGTGAGAACCTAAACAAGAGTAGCATGATTATCACAAAGAGCACAAATGTGACTACTGCAATGAACTCTGCGATCTGTTCTACTTGAGCCCTCTTGTTCATTTTCTTGGTCTTGTTATGTCTATTCTGAGCAGACCCGGTTCCACTCTATCCTTATATTTGATCATAACATAATACTCCTCAACCCACCTCAATGCCGAGCCTGAGCCAGGCAAGCCAGTGCCTGCAAGCACAACCCATCTCTTGTGCCACTTGGGATTGCCTATTATGGACTTTAACTTTGTTCTATCCTTAGAGAAGAGGGTTAGATTGTAGCCCCAATACAGCAACTCATCACTTTGGGGTGAGTGGAAAGCCCTATCTATTGTGGATTTGTCAAACCTTTCGAAATCCACTATGCCTGGGTAAGCCCTACCATTCTCAGTATAGGTGAACCCATCTGGAGAGTAGAGCAAACCACTAATCATAAGCTGGGTCTCTCCAAGCTTTGTATCGATGTTTGTGGTCATCATCATGCTCCCAAACATGAGGTGAACCGCTATGATTATGACAAGCACAACTAAGCGTATTATCCAATACACCATATCATAGCCTAGCAGTGTGCCTCTCTTATTCATTCAAAACACCTGCAATCGTGCTTGCAAGTTTAGCAATTTTGGCATAATCAGTGAGTATTGCCTTTGAAGCAGGGGATTGTATATTGCCAAGCACAAGAGCAACCCCTGCGGTGTTTGTATTCAAAACATCATAACAATTCACCCCTGGCTCACACTCTACAATAGCGTAGCCATCAACCTCATCGCCGAATGCCTCTGCGATTGCATCCAACAGCTTGCATGCAATATATCTTGCCCTCTCCTGGTTGTTGTTGGCTGCCACTATTGCTTTGATGTAAGCACCATTGCTCTGGCTATTCTCAATGTGGAAACCAAGCACAAGCTCTGACTCAGCTGCCTCTTGCTCAATAACCTCTTGAGGCCTGCGGTATGTGTCTTGGCATATCACCACACCCATATCATTCAATGGCCTTGAGGAATACACCTCTTTGTTTATGCCCATAGATACCTCTCTTGCCAAAACACAGTTTATCTGGCTCTCCACAAGCTCACTCCCTCCAATCTCAACAACCCAACCAGAGTCGTCCTCTTCACCATGGCCTGGATCGAGGAATATCTTGCTTGGGTGAAAATTGAGTTGAGGGCATGCCAACCACTCAGGCAGCTCTTGGCTTTTGGTGGTTATATTTAGCTTTTCTCTGTTGTTTGCAAATATTATGCTTCTGGGGATTGTGAGTTCAACACCCCCAGAAAAGAGATGGGTGTTCCTCAAATAGGGATACTCAGAACTTGGACTGCCATGCACCCCTGTTGCATAAACAAGGTTGTCTTGCCATTTGTAATTAAAGCGAGACAATGCCTCATTTGGGGGTGTGTAATTCACAAGAAGCATGCCTGGTGAGGCTTGAACAAGTGTGGTTATCATGCCCAACTCCCTAGAGAAGTATTTTGTCTCCAAGGGGGTGGAGGTGGTCGTCTGACTGGCAAATGTGATAAATGTGATGATGATTATTACAACAAGGATTATCTCTGCCAGTGTGTTTGTTGTTTCTGGAATACCTGCTGTTGACATTCTCCACCTTAATATGCTTAAGTAGTGGCACTCTCCTTCCTGCGTGCAATCTCCTCTGCATCATACTCAGCTATGTATATGTAAGTGTTGTCCCCCTCTTTTAACTTCTCAAGGTACATTGCCCTCGTGCCAAACCGCCTTCCATCAAACACCAGATGCTCGTATGTACCACCAAACACATTTACCCCCCTAATATTAGTGCCTATGTTGGCATCGCTGGGATCATTGCGTGTATAAAAGTATACCCCCTTACCAAAATCCTTACACCTCACCTTTATGCTGGCTTTCTCGCGAATGCCCCAATTGGATGTGTCGTAATAAACACACAAACAACTTGTATAGCAGGAGTTGGGACGAAAGATGTACTTGTTGGTGGTTGTTCTGATGTAACTGTCCTGCTCATTAAACCCCACCAAAGCAGTCTTCCTTTGCAGTGAGAGCGCCATCTGGCTTGTTGCAAACCCAGCCCTCTGGGCAAGCAAGAGGTTAACCTCCCTGAGCAGTGCCT
Source organism: Candidatus Woesearchaeota archaeon (assembly GCA_003650585.1). Lineage (GTDB taxonomy): Archaea > Nanobdellota > Nanobdellia > Woesearchaeales > B29-G15 > B29-G15. The sequence continues at coordinate 14,885 of QMQS01000002.1, read as the reverse complement.
CAAAGTTTTGGTCTGCTTGCTCTGTTCTTGTTGACTGGAGTATGCCAAACATGCCATAGCCAACATCCAGCCATACAAATATCATCATTGCTCCTACAACTAAAAAGGCAAAAAAAAGCAGCATATTCTCACTACTCCCTCCTCTGTCAAGATGAAGCATCTTCCCTCTGTTCCTTGAATTGTTCGCATTTAGCCAGGTCGTCCCTTATGCCATCCCCATCCCTATCGCCATGTGTCCACGGTACAACAGCACAATCAAGTTGGTCGCCTGAGCGGTCCTCCACCCTAAATAGTGTCTCTGAAACCTTTCTAACAACGCCACCTGTGAGGAAAGAGTAAATCACAAAAACCAGCAGGGCTAACACTGCCCCGATTATGACCCACATCATTTGTGATTGTGATTTCTGTGACATTTGTATCACCCTGATTTGCAACACACCTCTCCAGGATTGCAGCCAAAGGTGTAAATCCTTACCATACCGCTTGGACACTTGCCATTGCACTCTTGCTCGTCTGTGTCTGGATTCTCATGACACTCAGGCAGGCATTCCCCTTTTTGGGCAAGGCAAAGGTTAACGCAACAAACCTCTCCCTCTGGACATTTGTGAGAGGTCCTGCTCAATGGATTGCATTCCTCCTCTGGAACACACACACCATTTGCCTTATCGCAACTCTCCAATTCTCTAGAGAATGGACCGAGTTTGTTGGTGAAGATTAGGATTAACACAATAAGTACAACCAAGGCAAGTGCAGCTACAACGATTATTTCTAAACTCATCCCTACGCCTCTTTTTTTTACCAATTTAAACAACCTCTAAGGTTACAAACTCTCCATTTGGGTCAAACACCCCATCCTCAATAAACCTCAGCGAGGTGCCATCCTCAACCCAGTGGAGCTGCTGCATGGTTTCATCATAAAGCGTTAAGTGGTACTTGCCATCATTCTGCCAATATGAAATCTCAACCGCTCCTATGCTTGAATAGAGGCAAACCTTGCAACCACCAGAATCGTCTGGAATACACTCTACTGGAGCTATTTGCCCTGAGCCCTCGAACCTGCTCACAAGCTCTTGACATGTGGTGCCTGCATTCTCATCTCTCTCTGGGTGAGCCACAACCCTAATCCCTTGGTTTTGGATAACTGTCTGGAAGCTTTCTAGGGCCTCATTCGAAGGTAAACCCAGAATACGCTCTGGTAGGAAATCGTAGCCCTCCACTCTGAGCTCTGTACCCTCCCTGAACATTGCAATCATAGTCCCTTCTGGGAGCTCACTTGGCAACTCCTGCTCAGAGTTGTCTGCTGCACTAAGCTCTACAGCGTTTGCAAACACCTCGAACACCTCATACGCTCCAACAAGATCCTCACACCCCACCATCTCATTCAGCTTCAAATCCCTCTGCTCCCTAGAGAATCCAGGGGCAATATTAGCCACTGTGGTGGGCTACGGCGGTGGTAGGGTTGGGTCCTCTAAGTGCACCAACTGGAGCTCTTCTGGTAAAAACCCTCCATAAACATTCAACCCAAGCCCATCTAGAGTATCGGCTGCCATCAACCTCACCCCACCATCCAGCGTGCCCTCAATCAGGGTGTATTTGGCTTCACCAGGCAACCAGTTCCCATAAGGGTAAGGGGTTGTGAATGTGGCACGAATCCAAGGGGCGTAGTTCCCAGCAAATGTGGCGTGCGCTATATGGTACTGAGTGTTGCTCGGGTCAAAGTTCTTAATGTCAAACTTGGGTGGCAAAAGGTAAGCATCTGTCCTTGGCTCATCCCCGTGGCTCACTAGGAGTATCTTGAAATCCATTAGTGTGGCTGAAGCTATCTTGTCACACTTACACGAGACAAATGTGTCATATGTGTAACAACGGTTGAGCTTGTCCATATACTCCATGAAGTACTCCTTAGCAGAATTCAAGCTCTCCTTGTCTGGCATGATCTCTTCCTCTTCCTCGCCCCACCAATCCTTGAATATATGCTCCCCTGCTTTTCCAAAAAAGTTAGCAGCCAGAGTGCCACCCAAGACGACCACAATCAATGCAAGTATTAGCTTATTTAGTTCTTTCAATACCATTTACAAAACCCTCCCAAGGTTCTTTATTTGTCTCGCAATATAGCTGTGCACTTTGTTGTTGAATAATACAATAAAAGTGAGCACAATTAGCCCCAGAATTAAGAGCCCTAACCAGAATGGTATTCCCCCTTTTTTGAACAACCTTGGCATGTTTAGCCAATATAATCCTGTATATTTAAATTTATTGCTCTAAGCGTGTGCAACCCTGTTCAAGTAGGGCTTGGGATGTGAATGGCACAAGCACAATGCCAGAGGTCCAGTTTATGTAGAGGTCTCCCCCTCCCACCAAACCCCCAACTGAGCCCAAGCCTCCGCCAGCAAGTGTTGCTAGAGCAACCCTACCAGCAGAAACCAGTGCACCTATTACACCACCCACACCACCCGTCACTATTGTCGCAACACCGATTATAGCTGTGGCAAAGGCGCTCCCTATGCCTGTGTACTCTGCAAGCTTAAACCTGTCCCAGTAGCCCTTGCGCTTGCCATACACAAACAGGATTGCGTAGTCCAAAGAGGTGTTGATAACATGTGGGTTATTCCTGGCAAACTCAAGGGCAGATTGGGTTGGTCTTTCATATGTGAGATACTCGTAATATGTCCTCTTATCTCCAGGGATTGGTATGCGGTGCGTCATTAGATACTCCAAATATCCCTTCAATAGTTTACCCCTTGCCTTGTCCCTAAATTCAACATAGGAGCATATAACACAGAACTTCTGTTCGTCTCCCCGCTCCACTCTAAACAGATTGAGCTTACCCTCACCAAAGTCTCTCCAACACCTATAGGACTCATCAGCAAGCATTTTGTAAATCTGGCTCTCGTCACCATCTGAAATCACCAACTCTGTTGGGGGGCAGTTTATATCGCTCACTGCAAAGTCCAACCCCTTAACCAACCTGAGGGCATTCAATTTTACAGAAGCAGCACATGAGGTGTCTTCACCAACTCTCTCAAGCGCGGGTTTAAAGACCGTAGTTAAGAGTGCTACTCCCACTGCAAGAGTGGCCACCATTACTATCAACAAAACAAGCCACCCCGGCACATCCACTTGGGCCTGCTTTTTTGCCATTTTAGGTGAAGATTGCATCGCACACCAAACTGGGCATTTGCTCGACTGGTATTAGTTTCAACTGTACATTGTCCCTGCTTTTCTGCCCTGCGCACAAGGGTCCTATACAAACAGCCCCGCCCTTTCTGTAATACCACACAAGGTAATATGTCTTGGATGTGTCTAGTGTTGTAAGCTCACTTTCGTCTGGTGGATAAACAAGCACATCTGTATCCTGGGGGGAGAGGTATTCTAGATATGTCCTCTCTGTCAGCAGCATCTTGTGGGTTGCTATATACTGGTAGAAGTTGTCAATCTGGGGAAACTCTCTCTGGACCGCTTCACTAAAACTTATCTTTGCACAGAGTATGCAGTATGCAACGTCGTCCCAATGGGCTGCTGCAAATGGGTCAAGTGTTGCCTCACCTGTTTTGTACCAGCAGCGCCTCATTGCCTCTGCAATATCCCTCTTAATCTCATTGAGTTTGTTTTGGCTTTTCCCAGAGGGGGGCAACTCAATGCGAAGGTGCTCTATGGGGCACTTAGGGGTTGTGGCTGGTTTCGCCTGTAAGTGTTGTCCTATCTTGTCCCTCCAGTCATAATATCTAGAAGCATCCATAATAAAGAGAGACTTTCTGCACAAATCAACCTCATTCTTTGATGCTATTAGTAGACCAACTCTAGCTGCAAAACCTAGAACTAATACGAAAATCACAATCGCAGCCACTAATAGCATCACTTCCCTTGCAGCGATGGCACCTCTTTTCATTGCTTGAGACCTCTCAATATCACTTGAACAACGAGCATCAAAACAAGTAGGGCAACCACACCCAAAGCAATACCAAGCATTGCCCCTGGGGCAATCCCTCTTTTTCTTAGCATAATCACAAACCTAGAAGCCAGATATAAAAATGTTTCGTAATTCAATGGTAAAGGTGTAAGTCCTTTGGGCTCGCTAGAAAACTCTCACGCTTTAATTCATGCACTATGTAAAGAATCTTCCTTTTTGTTATCCTGAATCTTTTTTCTAAGTTCTCTAGAAAGGCGTCCACATCTGCGATATACCTAAACACGCCTTCAACCAGGAACTGGTATTCATTGTTGAGTTTGAGCACAGAGTTTATGTTTGGGTTACAAACAAGGGCATGCTCAAACTTCTCGAGCTGTTGGGTGTCGCAACTTAGGAGCACCAAGACAATAGTATGGTAGCCAAGGGCTTTAAAATTCAAGAGCGAGGTGTGCTTCCTGATTATATCCCCCCTCATTGTTAGAAGCTTGGTGTAAATTGTGCTTATTGGAATCCCTGTCTTCTTGCTTATATCGGTCAAGCTCTTTCTTGCGTTTTCTCTCAAATGGGCAATAATCTCAAGCTCTTTGGGTTTGAGCATCGTAATCACCAACAATTCATTTAGAATTTTGAGTATATATAATTTATTTATAAATTTTATAAACTGATATATAATTATATAAATTTTAGAAAAGTTTATATATTCATGACACTATTATGTTTCCACAATGAAAAGGAAAGTAATTCTGCAGGGCGGCAAATCCCTAATGGTGTCATTGCCAATCAAATGGGCTAAGAAGTTTAATGTTAATAAGGGGGACGAGCTTGAGACTGAAGTAGAAGGAGAGAGGGTGTGCTACGCAGCAAAGGGTGAAACAAAGGGCAGGAGAGTGAGTGTTAATCTTAGTGGCTTGAGTGAGAGGTTGATACGCTATATTCTGTCTGGCTTGCACAAGAGCGGATATGATGAGATAGAGGTTCACTACGATGACCAAGAGGTTCTAAATGTGATTGAGGATTTAACAAAGAACCTCTTTGTGGGGTTTGCAATAATCGAGCAAAATAGCAAGAAGTGTGTGCTGAGGTGTATCTCAAAACAGATTCCAAGTGAGTTTGATATAGCATTGAGGAGGGCTTTCCTTGTTACTCTGTCTATGGGTGATAGTATACTAAGTGCACTTGAATCTGCACAATTTGAGCAACTATCTTCTATTGTCAAACTCGAAAACACAAACAACCAACTAACCAACTTTTGCGAGAGATTGCTCAACAACTACCCCTTTATCTATGCAAGAAAACAACACTTTCTGTATGTGATAATTTGGAACTTGGAGAAGGTGTGTGATGATTACAAGTATATATGCCATCTGCTCAGCAAAAGGAGAACACCTATGAAAGCAAGCATGCTTGGGGTTTTTGCCAAAGTGAATGCACTCTTGAGGGGTTATTATGAGGTGTTTTACAAATTTGATTTGGAGCAGCTCCACAATCTGATTCAAGAGAGGGAAGTTATAGAGGGTGACATTAGGTCTCTAATGGGCAATTTAGACAAGGATGAATGCATGCTTTTGTACTACCTCTTATCTGCAACCTATAAGATAATAGACTTCTCTGCCTCAATGGTCTCTATCAAGCAGGAAATCACGCAGAAAGTCCAACCAAACACTCCTGAATCTTGAGTAAGCCATCCCTGAGTGCCTTGTAGTGGGTGCTATGTGCAAAGTAGTAACCATGGTTCAAGTGCTTAATCTGCTCTATGGCATTGATGGCGCACCCCAATATGACTGGACGATACTGCCACATTCTAGTCCTGTCTGGAGATGACCATGCAGCACACAGGGATATTGCTCTCTGAATGATACCATTGTAGTAGTGTAAGGCTAGTTCATCCAATGAGGGCAAGGCTTGCACGTTTGGTGTCGCATTTGCCATATACACTGTGTGGTACAGCTCAATAGCGGCAAGCTTCTCATCTTCAGAGAGCACAGGCACGCACTCCATAAGATTTACCAAATCAAACTGCACAGGCACAACCCCTTTATCCTCTGTGTCTACTCTGGTTATTGTGCCTTTCCTCCCTAAAATGTACTGCTGTGGGTGAGAATCTAGGTTCAGAGCCCAAACAGATTCTTCAAATGTGTTGTATACAGGAGTGTAGTGCTTCTCTATTGTTCTAACTAGGCTCTCATAGTCACTTGGTTGCATGGCTCGTAGTAGGTGAGCTCTAAGGTGCTCGTTGTTGAGCCTGCTCCTGAGCTTAGCATCAAGCTTCAATGCTCCATGCTCGGACAAATCTGTTGGAAGTGAGGCATGCCACACTGCAATAACCTCAGCTATCCGATTCAGGATTTGAACCAACTCAGGGGTCTCGTCCTCCTGCATCAAATCCCAAAGCACAACCCCTGGTGAGCGTTTTAGCACATACACATGCATCTCCTCACCGTTCACAATGTATGTGGCTGGAGGGGCAAGCACCTCTGGGAGTGCATAACCCTCAAGCCCTTGAATTGCTGCCTCAAGATGCTCCCGCATTGTATACTCCTGCTCCAACACCTCTAACTCGGGGTGCTCTTTGAAGATGAGGGTGCTCTCTAAGAACTTGGAGGGGCCAATGGTGTACACCTTGTTCACCGATTCGCCTAACGGCTCTACTCTTAGCTTGTTGTCACTCAAAACCAGCTCAACCATCTTATGCATCTCTCGCTCTGCCTCTGGCTGCTTGAAGTAGTGGAGGAACAAGGAGTAGAGTGCTTGCACATCCGGCCTGTGGTTGCTAACAGTAACCGCCTTAGCCATAAGTCTCTTTGCTCTGCGCACATTGTTGTATGTCAGCATCACAGATATGGCTTTTCTTAAGTAGTAATCTTCCCGCGCCCCACCAAAAAATTTAGAGGAGATAAAACTTCGTAAATTTCCAACAGCAAATTGCAGCTCTATACCTGGTGCTGCTATATACCCTCCAGTAGAGATTATATTTTTCCCTTTAAGAATCTGGTCTGACTCTGAGTAAAGCTCGGCTGTAACCTGAAAGAATTCTTCAGTTTTACCTAGCCATCGTTTTAATCCCATTAACATCGCATAATCCTCTGCTAAGCGGCCCTGTGTTTGCTTCTCCCTTTCCAACTCTGCTTCCTTTGCCTCAAGAATTGCTTTGTCCCTAAAGAGCATATACTTAACCTCAGCAAGTAATGTGCTAATGGTTTGACTTAAGTGTGGTCTAATCACGGGGTGTAATAGATACCCCACTGTATTCCCAATACACGCTGAAACATACAAGAATGGAAGATAGTTCCACAGGGCTTGCGCAGGGGTGAGTGTATAAATCCATGGTTCTTTTATCACCTGTATTATGCTCCCAGAAACCTTCGCTATAACCAACATGAAGAATATAGCACCTGGCAAACTCGGGTGCCTCCACATAGTGTATCCTATTCTGTCCGCTAAAGAGTTGCCTATTTTTGGTGGGTTACCTGCTTCGTATATGCGCCGCTTTGCTGCCTTTGCCATTAGGGTTGAGAAAGCGCCGAAGAAGAATCCAATACCTGGTTGCCAAGGGCTAAAACGCCAGATATCCTCCCAGCCATACATCTCTACTCCAAAGCGCTTTGCAACAAAGTAGCCAGGCACTGCAGCCAATGTGAATGTGAGCAAAGGGTGTTCTGCAAAGTATATCTCCGTCCGGTGTATTGCCCTCTTGATTATGGGTTCCTCACATAGAATTTCCTCAAGGGTTTTTGGCATACCACTCTTATGTGATAATAATTATTTATAGTTTATGCCTCTCAGCAAAGATGCTCCAACTATGCCTGGTTGTTCTAAGTGGTGCTTAACCACCTCTGCCTTGAAAGAGGTAACCTCTGCTATTGCCCCTCTCATCTCCGACTCAAAGAGATCCCAGTTCCCAGAGAGACCACCACCAATAACAACAATATCTGGGTCAAAAATAGCAATCAAACTCCCTACTCCCAATCCAAGGTCGCGCCCGTATTCCCTGAATGCTACTAATGCCTCTTTGTCACCATTGCGAGCAGCATTTGCCATCTCGAGCCCAGAATTAAACCCTGGTGCCCTAGCAAGCAGACCACGCTCAGAGCATAGAACCTCAAAGGTTTGGTACTTAAAGAAATGGTCTTTGCTGGGTTCATTCCTAAGCACCATCCTGCTAAAGTGCCCTGCATTCCCACATCCAAGGAGGGGCTTACCATTCAGCACTATTCCACCACCCACACCAGTCCCAAGAGTTACTCCTATCACCAAGCTCTTGCCTTTACCAGCCCCACAGAGTGCCTCTGCAAGTGTAAAGCACACAGCATCGTTTGCCATTGTCAGCTCTATGTTGAGCTCTTTTTTTAGGTGGGCTTGGAGGTTAAAGTTTCGAACTGGCAAGTTTGGTGCATCTAGTATTATGCCTCTAGCATAATCAGCAGGTCCTGGAACAGCCAATCCAACCCAGCTCTCCCCTTTTGCTAGCGTATTAATGGCTCTTGTGAGAGTAGCGAGAAACTGCTCTTTTGTTTTGCCAGTGGGGAGTCTTATGAAATTGGTTACTCTGCCATCCTTGATTATGCCTCCCTTTATATAGCTCGCGCCAATATCCAAGCCAACAGCCATTTTAAAGCATCTTCTTTAGTTTCTCAACTATCTCAACTGGTGTTGGGTCAACTTGGTAAAGCCCTGCAAGGTGCAATGAGGTCCAATCACCGATGTATATAGCTGAGAATATCTTGCTCAGCTGGTTGCTACCCTTTATCACTATCACTGTTGAACTGACCCCATGCTCTGATATTAGTTGCTTTGTGATTTTCATCCTCTTCTTGATTCTTGGGTGCTCTGTCTCATCCTGCAGCATCACAACATAGTAGTCCCCAATGAGATGCTCAAAGCCAACAACCTCATTGTGGTTCAACTCAGGGAAAACATGGGCAAAAGCCATTGACTTGGCATTCTCGTTTATCTGGGTTTTCCAGCGATAAGCAACTGCCTTGTACCTGTCTGAAGAGTACACAATAACAATCTTACCCTGTAGTTTTTCAGCAAGGGCTTTACCCATTTCAGAGTAAACATCCCTTGACAAAACCTCAAAGCTCTTCTCTATGTAATCGCTCTGGTCCTCAATCAACTTGGAGTTGCTTAGAACCCTCAACATTGGAAAGAAGAGCAGAGGCAATGCATGTCTGGGTTGTATGCCCTGCGGAACAATTATGCAAGGTGCCTTGTGCTTTTCACAGAGTTGCTTTAACTTGCCCCCAGAGGTAATACCAATAATCTTACACCCAAGCCCAAGAGCACTCCTAAAGCAAGAGAGGGTCTCTTCTGTGTTACCAGAATAGGATATTGCAAAAACCAAGGCATGCTTGTCAATGAAACTTGGAAGGGTGTAATCCCTCACAGTGTAGATGGGAATATCAAGATTGAGGTATGCCGCAAGTATATCCCCAGGTATTGCTGAGCCACCCATTCCACAGATAACAACACTACTCACCTTGTCCAGGACAGAAATATCCTTAGCAGACTCCCAGCCCTTTTTAATAAAATTTGGAAACTCAAGCAATTGCTCCTTTGTTTCTTCAAAACTCATTTATAATCACCAGTTGAGATTTAATTATACTGAGTATTTAAAGTTTTGGTGGCAAGTATTAAATACTTGTTTGGTATTCATCCTGCTATGAAGCCACTCAAGCCCTTTCTTTACAGGGGATTGGTTTTTGTTATTCTGGCGAGTTTCCTTGCATACTTTGGTTACTATTATTTAGTCGCGTGTGTTGCCCTGGTGTTTGTTCTGGTTTGTTTACGAGATGTTGAGTGGATAATCAAGCACAAGAGTGGCAAGCAGTGGTTGGAGCACGGTCACATGAAAGCTACTAGGGCAACCTTTGTTGTGCTTTTGGTAAGTATATGTGCCTTGATGGTGTATTTTGATTTGGGCAGTTTACATCCTAGTGCAAGTAATGTATTATGGGATTTACTGCTTATTGCGGGTGTGGTGTATATTGGCTCATACCTTTATTATACTAGCGTGGAGCCAGACCTAAGCTCAAAACATGGGTTTGGCTACAATGCTCCCAGAGTAATGGCTGTGCTTATCACCCTGTTTTTCTATAGCTTTGCATTGGGAGAGGGTTTACATAATGGCTGGCTCCACTTCTTGGCTTCATTAATACCTGGTTCTGTTATATTGGTTGTCACCTTGGTTGCATGGCGCTCAGAGATGGTGGGTGGGGGGATGTTTATTGTACTCTCGTTGCTATATCTTGCTGCTGGTTGGAACCAACTCACACCTGGCGCATTACTTCTAATTGGTTTGCCTCTGTTTGTGACAGGCTCCCTCTTTATTCTTAGCAAGTTGCCAGACTAACGCAGTTTAAAGTGGAGCACAACCGCTGTAAAAAACCAAAAAAGCAGGCTCACAACTATTGAGTTGAGGATGTTGAACTCGCCTCTCAAGTATCTCAAAAGCGAGAAAACAACGAAGAAAACAAGGGTCAATAAAGCAGAGAGTATGCCAATACCCAAGGCCTTCTCCTTTGGCGATTCTTCCATATACGCTTAAGCATAACCCTTGCTTATAAACCTTTTCAAGTTTAGAAAAATATTTAAACAAATACATAATTGTATGTGAATACATAATTGTATGTACATTATATGTACAAGATGGAGGACCGAACCACGATACAGATAAGCGAGAAGTTAAGGCGAGAGTTGAGGGTGCTCGCATCTAAGAGGGACTGCTCTTATCAGCAACTCATTGAGGAAATGGTCTCTGTTTTCAAGGAATTGGAGCCAGGGAGGAGCATTGTTACTATACCAAAGAGACTGGCAGATAAGCTCAGAGTGATGCTAAAAGACACTGAATTCCAGAGCATCTCTGAGTGGCTAACTTTTGTGGTGAGATTGTTACTCTACGAGGAGTTCTCAGGAGACATAAAAACAAAAGACTTAAAGCGGGTGAAGCAAAAGCTGATGGCTTTGGGTTACCTAAAGTGAGGTGTTCTAATGGAAAAGAAATATCTACATCTGGTTGTTATAGGGCATATTGACCACGGTAAGTCCAGCATTCTTGGGCGATTGTTTTACGACACAGACAATGTGCCCAAGGCTGTGATGGAAAGGATAAGAAAAACAGCCAAGATACTGGGCAAGGAGGGTTTCGAGTTTGCCTTTGTAATGGACCAGATTAAGGAGGAGCGAGCAAGGGGAATAACCATAGGGCTTGCCCATAAGAAGCTCGTAACAGAAAAGCACTCTATTACATTTGCAGACGCCCCAGGGCATAGGGATTTCATAAAGAATATGCTAACAGGTGCCTCTGAATCAAACGCAGCGATACTTGTGGTTGCTGCTGATGAGGGAATCCAGAGCCAAACAAAGCAACACCTCTTCCTAACAAAGATGCTTGGCGTGCCAAGGGTGGCTGTTGCTCTTAACAAAATGGACCTTGTTGATTATAGCCAAGAGAGGTTTAAGCAGCTCAAGGAAATGATAGAACAACTTGTGGAGAGGGTGGGCTATAACAAGCTTGATGTGCCCATAATACCCTGCTCTGCACTTGAGGGAGAGAATGTTGTGAAGAGGGGCAACAAAATGTCATGGTACAAAGGACAAACTCTGCTTGAGCATATTGAGAACCTGCCTGAGGTAACACCACCAAGCAACCTGGCTTTGAGGTTGCCAGTGCAGGATATATACACCATAGAAGGCATACCAGTTGTTATTGGCAGGATTGTTACTGGTGTGGTAAAGTTAGACGATAAGGTAAGGGTCTGGCCCTCTGGAAGGGAGTACAGTGTAGAGAGGATTTATATCCAGGACAAAGAGGTGGAAGCAGGGGAGCCAGGGGATAACCTCTACCTGTATCTCAAGGGGCTAAAACAGGGGGAGATAAAGCGAGGTGATATGATAACATTGCACAATGATAAGCCAACCTTTGCTACTAGGTTTAAGGCATATGTGTTCATAATAAACCACCCCACAGGGATTGTGCCAGGATACAAAACAAGGTTTGAGATGCTCACAGAAAGCACTCCCTGCATCATTAATGCTTTGCTGAATAAGATTGACACAACCACTGGGGCTATAGTTGAGGAAAGCCCAAGCCAACTCCAAGACAAAGAGGCAGCCCTGGTTGAGATTGCCACAAGTAAGCCAGTGTATATTGAACCACAACAACACTTTAGCAATCTTGCCAATTTTAGGTTGATTGAGGACGATACCAGGGTTGGAATGGGAATCTGTGTGGAGGTAATAGAATGACACACCTGCTCGTTATAGGGCTGGACGCAGCCACATGGAGCGTGATAAAACCAAACCTTGGTGTGCTACCCAACTTCAAGCAACTCATGGAAGAGGGTCAAGCAAAGAGTTTGTTTGTTGAGGGGAAGATACTCTCAGCAGCAGTGTGGTGTACAATATTTTCTGGCAAGAGTGTGGAAGAGCATGGGCATGACAATTTTATTAAGGATGGTAATGTCGTTAAAAGAGAGGATATCAAGGTGGAGTTTATATGGGATGTGCTTGATGGCATCTGCGATATTAGGGCATTGCAGATTCCGTTTGTTTATCCCCCATATAATTTCAAGTGTGATTACACCCCAGTTGAGTTTGGGTTGAGCTCTAAATTGGACGACTTGGAGCAGGACACTGATGGGATATTTTATAAGGCGATTGACATACTTGAGGAGAACCCTGATGTGTTCATAGTGGTGTTCACTGCCCTCGATAAACTTCAGCACTTCCACTGGGGCGAGCCAATAGTGCTTGAGTGGTACAAGAAGTTTGACAAGATTCTGGGCGTGCTGAGCAAACTTGCAGAGAAACTTATTGTTGTTTCTGACCATGGGTTCTGTGCCAAGGGCGAGGCAAGGGAGAGAACCCTACCAGACAAGACACCTGAGGGTGAGCTCAAGGGTGACCACCATGAGGAAGCAATCCTAATCACCCGTGGCATAAGCTATCCAATCAAAACCCATAAGGACATATTCTATGCAATAAAGGAGGAGGTAGAAAATGCAGTCAAAATTGGTAAGTCAAACTGAGTTCATTCTCAAGGAAGCCAAAGCACGATTTAAGAATCCTGTCCTGCTTTGGGCAGGAGGCAAGGACAGCACCACTATGCTCCATATTGCACTGAAGGCATTCGCCAGACTCCCTAAGTTTCCTTTCAAAGTGATGCTGCTGGATACTGGCTATCAGTTCACTGAAACATACGAGTATATAGAGAAATATGCAAAGAAATGGAAACTCCCTTTCATACGCCAGAAGAACCTCAAGGCATTGAGCGAGGGCATTAATCCCTTCACAACAGACCATTTCACATGCTGCACAAAGCTCAAGACAGAGAACCTTGCAAATGCAATTAGAAAGTACAAGTTTGATGCTGTGTTGGTGGGAATAAGATGGGACGAGCATGGGGTTAGGGGCAAGGAGAGCTTTTTCTCAAAGCGAAAGAACCCAGACCACTGGAGGGTTCACCCAATGCTAAATTGGAGTTTGAGCGAGATTTGGGATTATCTCAAAAGCAACAAGGTGCCTTACAACCCACTCTATGACAGGATAGAACACGGCAACTTAACCTACAAGAGCATCGGTTGCTACCCATGCACAAAGCCGATACCGATTGATGACAAAGAGGAGCGTGGTGGGAGAGCCCTCGATAAGGAACAACTCATGGAGGACCTTAGGGCTCTGGGGTATATGTGAGGATTTGTATAAGGCTATTAGGGACCGCCGTACCAGCCAAGCTGCTCCATAAACTCTGTTAGCTCTCTTGTGCGCCTAAACAGCTTCTTATGCTCAGCCCTGTGGCGTTCGAAGTATTCCATAAATCCCTGCTGGGTTTCCCACCTGGTAACAAAGAAGTATTGATTGGGGTTTTCATAGTGCTCAACCAGCATCGCCTTCTTGAATCCAAGCTCTTTCGCCTCTTCAGTTGAGTAAAACTCTCGCCACCCCCCAAAGGGGCTATATAAATCAAAGAATTGTGGCAAGCGATGTGGCTTGGGCTGGAGCAATGTCTTGTGCTCATAAAAACCCTCACCTGCAAGAGTGAACCCAAGCCGAGCCACATCCTCCTCAGAGTCAACATCAAGGCTAAAGGGTTGCCATTTGCTTTCTGTGAAAACCACAGGATAGCTGCCATTCTTTTTTTCTTCACCGAGTAGCTTGCAAAAGCCCTTGTTGAACCTTCTCAAACTAATCCCTCTGTGAATGAGAAGCTCGCCCACTGCAGGCACAATACTCATACCAAAATAGCCAGGTATAATAGTGCCTAACATTCCCAATAGCTTCAACCAGTTTTTTGGCTGGCACATCTTCCTCATTGAATAGAATCTTCCAAGCATTTCAAAATTGGCCATCGGAGACACAAAGAGATAGTTCGCCTCTTTCATTCTTCTCCGCACAGGGGGGTTGCTAAAGAGGTTATCCCATACTGGGAAATACCTTCGAGGGTATGGGTCCACAATTGCCTTGTCAACAAATGAGAAAACAACACCCGGTTTTAGCTTAGCGTGCTCTAACTGGGGTATGGAAAAGGCAAGCATATCATCTATTGTTTGTGGTGTTAAATGGGGCAAATCTGAGGCAAGGGTTAGCACATATTCTAGGCCCCTATGTTTTAAAGCCTCTAACCCGAGTTGGATATTCTCTGCAACATTCTCACCCTGCTCCACAAACACCACATCATAATTGCTCTCCTTTAAGAAATCCCAAAGTGGCTTTCTGCCCACAACCACCACTCTTCCAACCAACTCAGAGCCAATCAGAGCATCAAGCACACGCTCAATGAGATAAGCTCTATTGCCCTTTAGGTCTTCAAGAAGCAGCAGGGGTTTATAGCTGCCTGTGAGGTAGCTCTCCTTGCCTCCTATTTCCTTATGGAGTAGGTTTGCTTCCTTGCCACGCTGTGGCCTCTCGTCCTGACCTGCAAGGACAATCGCATCCATAATCGCCATTATAGAGTGGCAATTTAAAAAGGTTTCTG
>QMQS01000001.1 GCA_003650585.1 Candidatus Woesearchaeota archaeon | reverse complement strand
TCTCAAGCCTGTCTCTAAGGTCAATAAAATTTGACTTGACTTCTGCCAATTCTTGGTTAAGCATCTTTATCTCTGAACCAAAGTCCTTTGTTGTCTCAACAAGGTTTTCCTCTGTCACCTGTTGCTTTCTCTGTAGATTAAAGACACGCTCTTCTAGCATCCTCATTCTGCGATTCAGGTTTGCCAGGGTTGATGCATCAATGGGTGGGGTTGTTCCGGCTGAGCCACTAAGGCTTCCACCCTTTGGTTTCCCGAACAGACCTTTGGGTTGCTCCATCATTTTTCACCGACATATTTATATACAAGCACAACTCTATCCAGAGACACTGAAATAAATAACTTTTGTTGCCATAGTAAAGTGATATAAAAATGGTGGGTGATGAAAAAAAGGAGGTGTGCCCTTATTCTATAGAGCACGAGGGAGAAGAGACCATCCTCGTGTTCAATTGCAACAAGTGCTCTTATTCACCGTCGATAGAAGACAACAAAGTTTGTATGGCACAGGTGATTGAGCGTCTAAGTGAAGCAAAGGCGACCACCAAGCTTGTTTTCTCGCAGAAGAGAAACTATGAATACGACACAGAACAAACCGAACTGTTGAAGGAGATAGCCAGAGTTTATTCAATGCTGATAAAGGACAAAGAGAGTTTCAATATAGAGAAGCTCAACCTCCCTGGATGTGCCCGTCTCGCCAGTGCTTTCTATATGCAGATTAAAAAAATCTTGTTCGAGTTAATAAAAGAGGACCCAATTGGGGCTTATGTGAAGGTTAGACGCTTAATAAGGTTGGCAAAGATAGAGCTAGACAAGGAAAGCGACCCCAACAGGGCACAGTGTATCCAGAATTATATTGGCATGCTGGGTGTGATTGAGAGAGAGCTTGGTAGAACCAAGCTCATAAAACTTGCTAAGCCATACCTGCCGGGTTACAAGCTGGGTGAGAGAGACGTTTATAGAAAGATATTCACTCCCACGATAAAGCCCGACTTCATGTACACCAAACTCATGTCCACATTCCCATCAGGGGCAGAAGAGATAGACACCTACAAGATAAATGAGGAGACCGAGGTTAGCATATTCAAACTCAAAGACACTGTGCTTTACCTCTACCATGTGATACCTCCAGAGTTCAACCTCTCTGAAGAGAAATACGAATTGCTTGATCAGGCAAAGAAGATCCTCTCTGCGCATGAACCCAGTGAACAGGAGTTCGTTGACCCAAAGAGGATGAGGCAAGTCTTCTTAAATGTGGGGCATGACCTAATCGAGGAACTTGCAGAGTACAACAACATCAAGCTAACAGAAGAGGAGAAGAACCAGTTGGCAAGGATACTTGTGCGCTATACTGTTGGGTTTGGGCTCATAGAGGTATTGCTCCAAGATCAGAGGGTTCAAGATATCACCATAAACTCACCCACAGGTCAATCCCCTATTTTCTTGGTGCATGAGATTTACGGTGAGTGCAAGACCAATATCATACCAACACCCACAGAAGTGGAATCCTGGGCAACCAAACTCAGGATGATTTCTGGGAGACCTCTTGATGAGGCAAACCCCATCTTGGACACAGGCATAATCCTCCCTGGAGCAAAAGCAAGAGTGGCAGTGATATCCAAACCACTCAACCCAAGCGGGCTTGCCTTTGCATTCAGACGCCATCGTGATAAGCCATGGACACTCCCACTCTTTATAAAAAACAGGATGCTTACTCCGCTTGCTGCAGGGCTACTAAGCTTTCTTATTGATGGCGCCAGGACAATACTGATTGCAGGTACAAGGTCTGCTGGTAAAACGAGTTTACTGGGCGCTTTATTAACAGAGATTATGAGAAAGTATAGGATTATTACTATAGAAGATACGCTAGAGCTTCCCACTGAGGCACTGCGGGAGATGAACTACAATATACAGCACATGAAGGTTGCCTCAGCCATGACTAAGGGCACCTCAGAGGTGCCTGCTGATGAGGGGTTGAGGACAACATTGCGTCTTGGGGATTCATGTTTAATCATAGGTGAGGTGCGAAGCACTGAGGCATTGGCTTTGTATGAAGCCATGAGAGTGGGTGCAATGGCAAATGTTGTGGCAGGCACTATCCATGGTGATTCTCCCTACGGTGTTTATGACAGGGTTGTGAATGACCTGGGAGTGCCAAAGACCTCATTCAAAGCAACAGACATTGTGGTTGTGTGTAACCCAATCAAGAGCCCAGACGGGCTCCACAAATGGCGCAGGGTAACCCAGATTTCTGAGATACGCAAAGAATGGGAAGAAGACCCATTGCGGGAGCATGGGTTTGTTGACCTCATGAAATACGATGCAAAGGAAGATAAACTCAAACCCACAAAGGACCTCTTAGAGGGCGAGGTAGAGGTCTTAAAGAAGATTGCTGAGAATGTTAAAGAGTGGGCAGGGGACTGGGATGCTGTTTGGGACAACATCCTTCTTAGAGCCAAGGTAAAGGAAAGGCTGGTAGAGGTTTCAGACAGAGAAAAGATGCCTGAACTACTCGAAGCAGAGTTTGTGATACAATGCAATGACGAGTTCCACCGTATATGCGAGAAGGTTGCGGCTGAGAGGGGCCGCTTGGATAGCAAGAGGATATTCTTACTCTGGGACGATTGGCTCAAAAAGACTGTTGAGAAACTAAAACAAGAATAAGATGCCAGGTGTCAATGAAGAGGACATAATAGAGAAATACAAACGAAGGATTGCTTCTGAGTTATTGGGTAAAGAGGACACACAGGGACAGCTCACAAGGAAGATAACAACACAAGAGTACCAAGAGTTCAAACGCAGATTCCTGCCAAAGCCCCTTAGCATCTATGAGAAAGCGTGTAATATTGCTGAGAGGGTACTCAAGATTAAACCTGGTGAGCCAGAGAGGAGCAACCTCCTTGAGGCAATCACAATATCCCACCTAGAGGTAAATCCAGAAGGGGTTGTAGCCCTTTCGTATCTCGGTCCAATTCTGGTTATTGTGTTTGGCGGGCTTCTGGGCTATGCAATGTTCCAATCCCTGTTCTTTGTGCTTTACTTTGCACTCGTTGGTTTGCTGCTCATGCTTCTTTTAAAGAGGTTGCCATACCTCTTTGCTAACTCATGGAGATTAAAGGCAAGCAACCAGATGGTACAGTGCATATTCTATGTTGTTACATACATGAGGCACACAAGCAATTTTGAGAACGCAATAGAGTTTGCTGCCGAGCACCTAAGCCCGCCCCTCTCTCTAGACCTAAGGAAGGTGCTTTGGGATGTGGAGACAGGCAAATACGACTCCATTAAAGAAAGCCTTGATGCATACTTAGAAACCTGGCGCAAATGGAATTTGGAGTTCATTGAGGCATTCCATCTCATTGAGTCCTCTCTTTACGAACCATCTGAAGAGCGCAGATTGGCACTAATAGAGAAAGCCTTAGAGGTAATTCTAAACGAAACCTACGAGAAGATGCTCCACTACACTCATGAGTTGAAATCACCAATAACAATACTCCACATGCTCGGTATCATTCTACCAATCCTTGGGCTTGTGATTCTGCCAATGGTAACCAGCTTCATGACCTCTGAGAACCTACCACCTGGGCGGGTTGCTTTGTATCTTGCAGTACTCTATAATATAACCCTACCAATAATAGTTTACATATTTGGAAGGGTAATACTGACCAAAAGACCCACTGGTTATGGGGAGACAGACATAAGCAGTGAATTTCCGGAATACAACAAATACAAGTATGTGCTGTTGAAATTTGGCAAGTATGAGTTTAAAATCAACCCACTCTATATAGCCCTCGCAATAGGTATGACGCTTGCTCTGATTGGGCTCTACCCTTGGCTATACCACTTTATGGTGCCTGAGTCAGTTCTCCTTAGCGAGAAGCCTCTGTTTATGAACTTCAAGATATTTGGCTACAAGATGGACATGACCAACACTAGGGTTATAGGTCCATACGGGCTTGGTGCTGTATTGATGAGCCTATTCTTAACTGCAGGGGTTGGTTTAGGCGTAGGAATCTACTACATGCTGCGCTCCAAGAATGTGATAAAGATAAGGGAAGACACAAAACAACTCGAGACAGAGTTCGCCTCTGGCTTGTTCCAACTGGGCAACAGGATTGGGGACGGGATACCCACTGAAATAGCATTCCAAAATGTCGCTGAGGTAATGAAGGACACCAAGAGTGGGGCTTTTTTTAGGATTGTTGCCAACAACATCACCAACACTGGAATGAATGTTAGGGACGCAATCTTTAACAAAAAGAATGGGGCTTTGGTGTACTTCCCATCCAATGTAATCAAGAGTTCAATGAAGGTGCTTCTGGAGAGTTCAAAGAAGGGACCCCAGATTGCCTCTCGTACACTGCTAACCGTGGCAGAATACATAAAGGAGATTCACAGGGTGAATGAACGCCTCAGAGACCTTATGGCGGACATAATCTCAAGCATGAAGCAGCAGATAAACTTCATGGCGCCAGTAATCTCTGGTATAGTGATAGGGATTACGTCTATGATAGTCAATATTCTCTCGCAACTCCGTGAATCAATAAAGAATATAGACAGCACAACCGCCCTTGGTCAGGGTGGCATGGGCGTACTCTCGATGTTCGGTGATGGCGTGCCTGCTTACCATTTCCAGATTATCGTAGGGCTTTATGTGGTGGAGATTGTTTGGGTTATGACCATACTGGTGAACGGTATAGAGAATGGTGCTGATAAGCTCTCAGAGAATTATCTCAAGGGGCAGCACCTCACCAAAAGCACACTGCTTTACTGCATTATCACATTTGTGGTCATCCTTATATTCAACATAATTGCTTCCACCATCCTACAAACATCACAGATAGTGCATGGTGTTTAAACTACTCATTTCTTGTTAAAACCATAGGCGGGTTCCAAACAAGAACAGTGTGTTCTGCCTGTGCAACCATGCCCTTCTGCTGCTCTCCAAGTGGAGGGTAACCCCGGAGTAGCCCTGCTTTTAGAAGCATTCGTATAGCAAACTCCACTTCGTACGGCTTGAAGTGTGCCTTAAGCCAGCGCTTGGCAAACACAAGTTTACCGTAATGGGTGGCAATGAACTTAAGGACCTCCCTGCTCTTTGGTAACCTCACACTCTTTCTTCCATCATCCACCAATGAGAATAGTGTTGGGTAGTTGCCCTCCTGCACAATCCCGACTCCATTGGTAGCAAATGGCTCAATTGCAATGAGTTCGCCCTTCTCTAATCTGCGATGGCTGTTGTCATCGTAATTTGGTATAGTTGGGGATGTGTGAACCTCAAACAAGCCCAAGCCATGCCCAGAGAGGTTGCGTATTGGCGAGAACCCACGCTTTGTAATCTCGCTCTGGATTGCTCTGCCGAGTTCACGCACCTCCACACCTGGCTTAGCAAGCTTAACAGCAGCATCCAAAGCGGCATTGGCTGCCTCAACCAATTTGGCATACCTGCCAGAGAGGTCGACAGTGCGTGCTGTGTCACCTATGTAGCCATTCACATGAACACCTATATCAATCTTAACCAGGTCGTCCTTCAGCAGAGTGGTGTCACCAGAATCAGGACAGTTGTGGGCAGCAATGTGGTTGAGTGATATCTGTGGGGGGAAAGCAGGCGAGCCACCAAGTTGTTTTATCCTCTGCTCAAGCCTCTCAGTTATCTCCAGTAATGAGGTCCCACTTTTCACCAACTCGGCACCATAGTCACGCACCTGGGCAGCAATCCGGCATGCCTTAACCAATTCAGGGGTTGCCTCTTTAAGAATCATGCCCAAAACCAAATGGCAAGCTTATATAAAGGTTTTGGTGGATTAATTGCCTGCATAAGCAAAAAATTCTACAATGGAGGGCTCAGCAAGAAACCCCTCTCGCTTTACCTCCTCAACCACAGGAAGCACCTCAATCACCTCAAGCTGAAACCCCTCTTTAATCCTTGCCAAAAACCCCTCCATAGCTCTCCTATTCCTAAACACAACATCCACAATAAAATCATACTCGTTATTTAGTTTGAACAATGAGTTCACATATGGGTTTGATTTTAGGTAATCGCTAAGTTTTAGCTTGCATTCTTGGCTTGCCTTGATGAGTATGTTCGCCCTTATCTCGTAGCCAAGTTTTTCATAATTCAGCAAGCTTGTGTAGCGTTTAATAACTCGTTGCTCGTGAACCCTCATCCTATCAAAGATTGTGCTGGTTGGTATATGCGTGAGTTTACTCATTGTGGTCAGCTTTAACCTTGAGTTTTTCCTCAAATTGCTAAGTATGCTCAAATCCCTCTTGCTGAGCATTTGTATCACCTATCATGCTCTATTTGCGGCTAAACCTTTTTATCTCTTCCTCTACTTCATCCGCAAAATTTTCAAGTTCTTTTAGAGATCTGCTTATCCCCCTAAGTTCCTCCTCTAAATATGATAGCCCTACCTCAGAGTATATGCCATTAAACACTCCTGCTAGCATAACCCTGTAAGCTGGTTTATATAGCTCAACATAAACATCAGAATGGTGAACAGGTGGGTAGTCTTTAGCCTTAACACTTGCCTCGAACTCTTCTATTTCTCTAACACCAAAGCCCCATTTAGGGTAACTCACGGCAAGCATCTTAAAGTCACTCCACATCTGTAGAAACTCTTCCAACGAGCCTCTTGTGGATTCTGCTGATATTATTAAGCATTCCACTAGTGCATCAAGTTTTCTCTCGTAGAGCTCGTCATCTATCTCTGCTCGATTATAAACCAACAGTGGGCGTAGATTAACCCGAATCACTAAACCGTCAGGGGATACTCTCTCTATTGTCTCTTCCTCACCCGTCACATGACTCGAAGTATGACCCAATTGAGCAATCTCCTCCAGCAATGCCTCTCTCACATTAAGACCAAGAGAATGTTTTGGCCCAAACACACCTTGGTACAGCAGTTTATAGACATCTTGCACCCTCATCTCTGGTCTCCTTTCAATGTGCCATTCCAGAAGCCCTTTGAGTTTTAAAATTGAATAATCCATCTTTATTTGGTGCTATGAAACCTCAATTTGAGTTAGACAACTGCTCTGAGATCCTCAGCAAACGGTTGTATTTGGCAGTCCTTTCAGAGCGGCATGGCGCTCCGAGCTTAATCTGACCACACCCAAGGGCAACAGCCAGGTCTGCAATAAATGTGTCCTCAGTCTCGCCAGAGCGGTGAGACACCATCACCCCCCAATTATTGGCAAATGCTAAGTGGGCTGCCTCAATCGCCTCTGTAACAGTGCCAATCTGATTCAATTTTAAGAGGAGCGCGTTACAGAGGTTCTTTGTGATAGCCATCTTTATTCTCTTTACATTGGTTACCAACAAGTCATCACCAACTATCTGGAGCCGGTTGCCCAATCTCTGCATAAGGAGCTGGAACCCATCATAATCGTCCTCAGCAAAAGGGTCTTCAAGCGAGATTAGGTTATGCTCTGCAACCAATTGCTCCCAGTAATCCGCCAATTGTTGTGGTGTTAGGGTTTGCTCAAGCTCGTATTTGCCATCAATGTAGAAATAAGATGCAGCTGCGTCTATAGCCAACTTAACCCTGTCTGCATGACCTGAGTCCTCTATAGCCCTCTCTATTAGCCCAAGTGCCTCATCGGCTGTTGCTATTGGCGGGGCAAACCCTCCCTCATCCCCAACATTTGTAGCACCCAAGCCATACTCCTCTTTCAAGATTTTCTTCAGAGTGTGGTATACCTCTGAAACAATCCTCATGTTCTCTGCAAATGTTTCTGCTTGTGGCACAATCATAAACTCCTGGATTTTCAAGTGGTTGCCCGCATGAGCACCACCATTTATTATGTTTGCAAAAGGTACTGCCATTTTTGGCTCTCGCTCTGAGAACTCTGCTAGGTATTGGTAAAGTGGCTTGCCTGATAGTTGGGCTGCAAGCCGGGCTGCACACATACTAACCCCAAGAATGGCATTCGCTCCAAGCTTTGATTTGTTTGGTGTGCCATCCATATTAATCATGAGTTGGTCAATACAGCGCTGCTCTCTAACATCACTCCCCACCAACTTTTTAGCAATCAAATCAACATTTGCTATTGCCCTTCTCACGCCCTTACCCATATAGCGGTTATTGTTATCCCGCAATTCCAATGCCTCGTGTTTGCCAGTTGAGGCACCAGAGGGCACCATTGCTGTTGCGTAGCCAGACCTTGTGTGCATCTCAACCTCAACAGTGGGGTTACCCCGTGAGTCAAGGACCTCTCTTGCGAAGCACCTTCTAATAACATAGTCCACCATTCTCATCTCACCCTATATAACTTGTCTCTTTTACAGAACTAATCGGCTTGGGAGCAGCCTTTATCTCCCGAGTCTTCAAGCGCAGAGTCTTCTCTAAATCCCGAATACCCTTATCAAAACTCTCAAGTTTTATGCCAAGATTGAGTTTCTTATTGAGCAATTTGAGCAGCACCCTTGCCTCTTTTATACCCACATGCAAGGGATGGGCAAAACTCTCAACAAGATAAGCCACAGCTGGTATGTTACGTTTTGCAGCCAAACCCGGGAGCAGCCCTGTAACACCCACAATTGGACCCACAACACCAACAAGATTCCTCTTTGTGGTGTTATCAGAAAACTCCTTTACTGCATCCTTTGAATTTCCTGTAACATAAACCTTTGGCTCTCTTGGAAGACGGGACATGCCTATGCCACCCAGTGTGACAATCCTTTTTATATCCAAACTGTCAGCCATGTCTAAGAGGGTCTCAACAAACTCATGAGAAGATACCTCATCAACTGGCTGGATATCTCCTGCCAGGAAGACCAAGCTCGGTTTCCTCGCCCGCCTCAATGCAAGCAATCTGAGCTTTGGCAATTCCACAAGATTGTCCTGGTTAACAAAAACTGAGTGAGGCATCGAGTGAGAGTAGAAATCATAAATCTCAACCGGCTTAATCTGCTCTATTATGAAATCCAAAGCAATCTTACCAACATTGCCTATGCCTGGCAGCCCCTCAACCAGCACGCTATTGCATAACTTAGGAACCTTATTTAGCTGGGTAACCTGCCATCCCATGCTCTCTCCTCAATCCTCAAAACTTTATATATTTTGTGTTCATGGTATTGAAAGTTTGCCAAACAGCAAAAGTTATAAAACATTTTTCACACATTACCCATATGAAAACAATAAGCCGGCCCAAGGGTGTCACAAGGACCGAAGATGAGTTCGGTAACCATATGAGGAGGATGCCTGATGGGAGGATATATGCTGATGCGCAATCGGTTGTGGATGTGGCACCAAGGATGTTTGATAGGTTTCTCTATTTGCGTGGTGAGGAGATAAGAAGAAGAGAGGCACTACCAGATGTGTTCCTTGTACCAGGGCGAGGGGCTTACTTCTATTTCTATGCACTCTATCCTTACTTCAAGAGTTACGCAAAGGCAAACGGGCTTAAGCCACCGAGGTTTATACCCTATATAGGTGAAACCTACCTAGGTCAACACCAAACAATAGAGCAAACAAGGATCATTGGATTGGAGGGTTATGTTGAGAATGGAACCATAAATGAAAACACCTGGGCTGTGGTGGTTGAGGACCTGATTGATGAGGGCAAGACAGCAAGGGCAACCAAGAGATTCTTTGAAGAGCGGGGCTTGGAGCAACTCAAACTCGACTTCTTGGTTGACTCGGTTAAATTCCCAAGGGCCATTCTGCTCAACCCCTGGCTCGAGCCAAGGCTGATTTATGTGAGGACAATAGATGCTCAGATTGAGAAGGCGGTTAGGGACTGGAAGATACAGTGCTATGAGCTAAATGATGTCCCAGCTGATGAGACAGAAGCACAGATATTATACAAGAGCCAATTAAAGGGCTGTGAGCGCCTCTATGAGATAATATTAGGAAGCAGGGCAAGCATTGGCTTGGACACAAACCGTGGGGTTTACACACCAAACCAGCTCCTACTAGCAGGGTTTGCCCTAGCCAGGTTGTTCTATAAGGAGTTTGCTTTAAGACCAGACATTGTTTATGCAATCTGGCCAGACCATCATTTCGAGGAACTGGGTATAGGTATAAGCACCCCAGCTGTACCATTTGTCGAGTACTTTAGAAGCTTGCCAAAACTCGAATGGATACAGCAGAAGAGAAATGATGCAAGTGGGGATGAATTTGAGCAACCAGCACAGGGTGATGGTGTAGAGTTCGGGCTGATTACCAAGGGGCTGGGTAAAGAGTTCCAACTCCAGAGCAGGAGAGCCAACCCAGATGAGGTTGCTGTTGTTGTGGCAAATGAGATGACACCGAAGTTGTCAAAAGAGCAATTAGTCAGAATGGTTGGCACCGAGAAGCTTTACATTGCAACAATATTTTACAGGAGTGGTAGAGAGACAGATTTCTGGCTCCATGCACGATACTAAAGCAGCCCAATGCTCCTCCAATACTCCTCCTTGGCACGCCTCCTGTAATCACCATACGGGTCTTCAGGAGAATACTTGGGTGGTTTGGCTGGCACGGCCACACCCCCACACTTGCACTGCTCAGTGAGTGTGTAAGCCCCACATTCCTGGCACTTGAGAATATGCTTAGCCATATTAATCCTCAACCCGTGCAAATGACACACTACCCTCGTTCTTAGAAAAGAGCTCTTCAAACTTTGCAATCATACTCTTCAATATCTTCTCGCATGTCTCATACTCCTTGCCAGTAATCTTAACACTGTAAGCTCCGCCGCCCTCATACTTAATTTCATAATCGCCCGGAACCTCTTCCCTAACCCTCTTGAAACTCTCCTTAATCAGGGCAATCCCATCTGGCAAATATGTGGTTAATTTTAGGTGTCCCCTAATGGATATTCTTGGTGGCTTTATCTTCTCCTTAATGAGCCTCTCCAAAACCGTAACTATCTTCTTGTCCAACCCAAGCTTGCTAAGCTCGAGCCTACCCTCAACCACATCCACAAAGGCATCATACAGATACTCGTACTCTTCAAAGAGTTTTTGGGTGATGGCAGAATAGAGTTGCTTAACATCCATCTTCAGCTCCTCTGCTGCAAGCTCCACTATCTTCTCTGCCCTCTTTTCTAAAGAGATCTGATTGGTCTTTTCTCTACGCTCACGCTCATTCACCCTACGCAAGCTCAAATCAACCTGTCGCTTCTCTTTGTTAACTCTGAGTGCCTTGCACACTATGTACTTACCCTCTCGGACATAGTCCCTTATGTTCCTAATACGCCCAGGGGCAATCTCAGATATGTGAATCATACCCTCTATCCTGTACTCCAATATCTTGACAAAAACAGAATGAAAGTGGACCTTCTTGACTTCACAAAGGAGGAGTTCGCCCTCTTCAGGCAGCCCCTCTCTTCTCAGTAGCATTTAATCCAGCACCTCCAAGATACTGGAACGAACATCGCTCTTACCCCCAGTGGGGTAAGCCAACTCATTCCCACAGACAAGGCAGCGCACAATAGTGGAGCATTTTCCAAAAATGACCTGCTCGTTCTTGCATTTATTGCACCTAACCTTGATGAACCTTGAATCTCGTTTCTTGTTCATTTTATCTCCAACCTTTTCGTCCTTATACCCTTTGATTGGGTGTGCTCCTTCTTACACTCAACACACTCGAACCTGAGGTCTGTTTTCTTTGTTGTTTTCCTGCCTGTTCTTTTTCGAGCCCCGACTGGCTTTCTAGAGTATCTCCCCTTATTCCCAAACCCCCTGTTGACACCGCGCAACTTCTGCCTAACCTTTGAGCCATATGACATGGGGTGGGCTGAGCCAGGGGTGGCTTTCCTCGCGCTCTTGACTTTATGGTCTGTGTATTTCTTACAGTAAGGACAAAACCTTCGAATGACTTTGGGTATTTTCATTAGGAGTTTGGAAAAGGGTTATATTTAAATAGATTTTGGTAGAACCTGGTTTAGTTATTGGCGCTAAACTCCTTGGCATGCCCTTTCTTAATCAACAGCTCAGCAATGTTGCTAGGGAGTTCCACGCTATCGCCCTCATTATATGGTCCGTATACCTTAAACCCCTCACCCACAAACCTCGGAAGGGGCTTGAGTAGTAACACTCTCATAGTGCCTTTGTTAACGGGGATTTTTGGCTCTGGCTTTGGTTGAATGGTTTGGGCATCGTGGGGCTTGCTTGTATCACTCTGCTTGATTTTGGTGACTAGATTATGGCGAAAACTCTTTAGCACTTGGGTCATTTGTCGATACAACTCAACCTCTTCCTCAATCAAACCAAGCCCCTCTAAAGCTTCCATGGAACGGTTGGCTTTAAGTCTGGCAAGCTCAATCACTTTCTTTTCCCTCACCCCAAACAATTCTTCGATTATTCTAAACACATTCTCAAGCTGTCTCCTTGCCCTGTCTACTGTCTCTTGGGAAACCCCGGTTGAGTTTTGAATTATAGAGCGCTTTTTCTGTATATAAGCCCGGAGGTCCTGTAAGAAAGTGGGTGGCAGTGGCTGGATTTCACCACGCTTCTTCTCCAACCTAAGCATCTCAAAAAGGGTTTCCAGACTCACATTTATTTCTTGCACATTATCCATTCAGACCCCCCAATAATTTGATTTGGGTTTCCTAATTTTTAAATCTTTCCAAAACTTTTATAACAACAACCCAGCACCAAACCCAACATGGCAAGGTTAGAATTTGAAGAGATTGAGTTCAAGGACAAAGGCGAGAAGCTTGGTGTTTTGCTCTACAATATTTTTGAGTTCGAACTAGACAAAAGAGAACTCCACGAATTGGGTGAGTTTAAGTTTAATAGGAAAGCGATAGAGTTTCCAACCCTGAGTGAGAGTGTAGCCAGAAGAAAGCTTTTGTTTCTTCTCAGCAAAGGTGTGCTTGGGCTGAGGAACAGAATCACGAACAACCCAGCCACATACATACATGCCAACTCAGGCATACCCTTGGTTGGCAATATTAGTTTTGGGGTGATTGACAGGGGCACGAGCTTGCTTGAGGTCAAGCCATTAACATCATGTAACCTCAATTGTATATACTGCTCTGTGAGCGAGGGGCTCTCTTCAACAAGCCATGATTTTGTTGTGGAGCAGGACTATTTGGTTAGAGAAGTCAGGCGAATTGTTGAGTTTAAAGACATAGAAGATGTGGAGCTCCACATAAACAGCCAGGGGGAGCCCATGCTCTACTCTGAGCTAACCGCATTGGTAAGCCAGCTATCAAAGATTCCAAGGGTAAGCAGGATTTCAATCGATACAAATGGTGTGCTCTTAAACAGAGAGAGGGCAAAGCAGCTAATTGATGCAGGGATGAACCAATTCAACATCTCTCTAAACGCTCTCGACCAGAGAATTGCAAACGAGATGGCTGGCACAGGTTATCCAGTGAAGCAAGTTCTAGATGTGGCAAGATATATTGCCTCGACCAATGCCCGGTTGGTGCTAGCACCTGTGCTCTTACCTGGCTACAATGACTCTGAGATATCCAAAATAATCCAACTCGGTAAAGAATTGGGTGCAGTTGTGGCAATACAGAACTTTCTTGAATACAAGCATGGTAGGAGGCCGGTGAAGCAACTGAGTTGGAAAGAGTTTTACAAGAGGTTGAGTCAACTCGAGCAAGAGTTTGACATCAAGCTAAAGCTAACACCAAAGCATTTCAATATTAGACCAGCTAGATCATTACCCAAAGTGTTCAAGCTTGGCGAGGTGGTCAAGGCAAAAATAATCTGCCCTGGGAGGTACAAGAATGAGGTGATAGTGGCTGCAAGAGAGCGCAACATCACTGTAATAACCCCAAAGCGCAGTGGTTGGGTTACTTTCAAGATAATTAGAACAAAGCACAATATATACTTAGGAAAAGCCCTGTAAGCGTTTGTATTCTTGAATGAAGGCATTTGCCCTCTTGAAATCAGCAAACACCCTGATTATTCTTATGCTTGGGATGCCTTTTGAAGTTGTGATGCGTCTGGTTCTGCTACATCTAAGGCATTTGAACACAGATTTGGCAGTGGATAGCTGTATAAAACCACAAAAGGGGCACTGCACCACCTTGTAGTCTACCATAGCAAAAAGAATTACTTTGGCAATATTTAAGGTTTAGGGTTAAAATTAATTAAAAAAAAGAAAAGGGTTTAGGGTGTTGGTGCGCTCACAGTTATATCTGTGAGACTTGTACCGGTGACTACCATCTCTGTCCCGCTAAGGGCATAGTCCTCGTAGTTGGCAAGCACAGTGGTGGCTCTGCGTGTATCGTCAGCGCTGTAACCAGCAACCAACAGTGCCACATTGTCGCCATTCTCAATCAACTTGATAATGGCCTTGCCTTCCTCGAAGCCCTCAGCACAGTTGGTGGGATTACCCAACAACTTGGAAGCCACAGAGTTCGCACATGGGCCACCCACTACGATGAGGTTCTGCGCAGTCACATCAGCAATCTCTGATGCGAGTTTGGCAGCACCAACCTCAATTGGGTTGAGTTCGTAGTAGGTTATTGTCTGGCCCCCTGGAGTGGTGCTAACTTCTCCACTCACTGGCATGAAGAAGATGTGGAAACTCTGCTCCTCCTTGGGGTAGTAGATGTCTAGGTAGGCACCGTTGTTCTCGCGTTCTCTCTCGAAGTAGGTACCAAACTTGGACACACCGTACTGAACCTTGCTGTCCTCGTCTGACTTCTCGTTAACATTGTTGGCATTGTCGAAGTCTATGTCGCCAATGGTAATATCCTCGTCACCATCGCTGGAATCGCCGGTCACATTCACCTCAATCGTGAGTGCGTTACCAGCAACCAAGTCGTCAAAGTTGGTCGTACCCTCTTCGAAGGTCAAGTCGTAGATGCTCTCGTTACCTGGGGCTGAGGTTATTGTTATGGTTCCGTCATACTTCGTGGTAATAGTCAGACTGGTATTGTCATCAATCGACATCCAGTCAGTTGCACCATCATTCAGTGCAGCCACTGTCACACCTGTGTCGCCTATCTCATCACCAACCTCAACCTTAAACTCTGAGTTGTCACTCAAGTCCTTAATCTTTGCCTTGGCAGTGCCACTCTCGGTCACAACAGACACGAGCTTAAAGACCTTGGTCACATCACCCTCATTGAGGATGAATATCTTGTCCTTGGTCAGGTTGTCTGTGGCACCTGCAAAGTCCTCATAGTACTCGACTGTGTCGCTACCAGAGTCGCTGTGGAAGAGAGTAAACTCGTAGCTCTCCCCGTCCTTGTTGACAAAGCTGAGTTTGTAGTCGTCACCAGACCTTGTCAAGGAAATCTTCGTCTTGGAGGAATCCTTGAGCTCTGGTGTGACTCCAGCAAACTCCATCTTGAATGTCTTGAAGAACGGGTCTGTGAAACTCTCTCCAAGCTGCAGGTACTTGTATTGGTCGTCATCGAATTCGCTCGGTGTTACTGTGAAGTTGATCTCCTCAATTGCTTCCAAGCCACCACCAACAGATGCCTTCACGCCTGTGATGGTGTCGTCATCAATCTCCACATCATTGTAGCCACCAGAGGCATCTATCTCTATCTTGTCTGAGCCCACAAAGAACTCTACTGCTGCACCTGGGGTTGGAATGTTGTAGGTGAACACATCATTGATGTATATCTGTGTCCCACCTGGGCTAATGGTGTCTCCGCTGTTTACTGAGTAGGTCTTGCCGTTAACCCTCAATGTGGCTGATTCTGTGTCAGAGTTGGCTCCCACAAGCTCAATTGTGAGCTTTGAACCGTCCTGTAGCTCAACCTCTTTGGTCTCACCCACATTAATCGTCTCTGTCTTCTCTGAGGCATACAGCACCAAGGTGTTGTCGCCTGAAGCCATGTTCGGGTCAAAGGTAAATGTCTTACCCATCATCTCTATCTTCTCGCTGTCGTCGAGCGCAGTGGCGTTCAATGCTGTGTCAAAGTCAATCACTACGGTGTAAGCCACACCACTTGACTGGTCCAGGTAAAGCCCTGGCATGTCCCCGAACACATCTGAATCAGGGTTGTCGAACTTCACCACATCAGCGCTGGTTAACAGCTTCTGTGAATACTCGTGGTCTGTGTCTTCTGAGTCATCAATCACATTCCCGTCAGCCAACAGCACTGGGAGGTCGTCCTTCTTAAAGGTGTCCTCCACGGCATTCAATGCCTCTCCCAGAGTTAGGTGGTTGCCTGTTGCCTTGACCTCTACACCTTCAGAGGCAGACACTGTTGTGGTGCCGCCAACTGATATGGTTTTTTGCTCTTTCGCTGCATACTGTAGGCTCGCTGCAAGGTCAATTGCACCCACCACGTCTGAGGCTGCGGCTTCGTCACCCACTACTATAGCTGCGTTGAACTTGTGGTCCTTGAAAAACATATTTGGGTAGTCTGCTAGATCTGCTGCCATTGCGCCGAATAAGGTGGCGCCCATCATTGCAATCCCTGTACCCAACGCAGCTATCTTCTTTATTACTGCTTTTGTTCTCATAGCCTTATTTCACCTCGCTAGGTTTTGTTTTTTTCGGCTATCTAGTCCATTCCTTTTTCTCTTGTAAAGGCACTCTTAGAACGCTCTTAGTCACCTGCTTGCGCAGGCATTCCTGTTGTATAGCCAATTCATTTATAAAACTTTCGGTTTTTTTCGTCAATAAGGGGTTTTTATGGCTATTTGTCATTCTTTAATGATACCGAATTAGGGTTTAGTATGAAACAAAAACACGTATCAATCCAAGCAAGAGTGTGAGTAGGCTAAGCACAAATCCTAACAGGGTCAACCAGTATATCTTGCCAGGGTACCTCTTTGAGCCCTCTCTGAATGAAACATAGCACACTATCAATGCAAACACAACCAAGCACCACCCAAGCCAAACGAGGTTTGGTGTCAGCTGAAATATCACCACACCAAGCACCCACAGTAAGAAACCAAACCCTCCCAGCCTTTTCTCAAACCCTGGTTTCATGATTGTTTTTTATGAGGGGAGAGTATATAAAGGTTTCCAAAACTTTTTAAAACTGCCCGAGTTTCTATTAAGAAATGGCAAAGAGACTGAGCATAAGCACAAAAGAGAAAGAGGCGCCAATTATCAAGAGATTTATTGCTTTCTTGGTCGATCTTTTTGTGCTAAACTTTGTGGTTGTGATGCCCTTTCGCAGTTTAATCTCGTCCATCATACCAAAGGGTGATTTCTCAAGTGTTTATGCTGCCCTCGAGTCGAACCCTAATGTGGCAGTACAACTCAGCCAGGTTTACCTCATCATAGGCTTGCTCTCATTTGTTTACTTTACTGTTTGCGAGTACAAGATACACCAAACCCTAGGCAAGCTCTTGTTCGGGTTGTATGTGCGTTCAGAGGGCCCAAAACTTGGGCTACTCCAAGCCATGGTGAGGAACATCTTTCTCATACCCATCTTCCCTTTAATACTACTGTGGTTCATTGAGCCAGTGTTTATCCTGCTCCACCCCAAGCACAGGAGACTGCTTGAGTTGCTCTCCAAAACAAAGGTGGTTTATTATGAAACCCAACTACTACCCTAAACCCACGCAAAGATGGAGGTTCATGCTTTCACTACTCTTCACTTTACTTGTTATAAGTTATTTAATCTCAACATTTTTGGGACTAGGGCTAAACCAGGAATTCATCGGCGGTAATGTGGCTGTTATACCCATCCATGGCTTTATAGGCTTCTCTGGGCCATTCTACTCAGAATTGGTCAACCCTGACGAAACAATCGAGTTAATAAAGAGGGCTTCAGAATCACCCAACATAAAGGCAATAGTGTTTGACATCAACTCGGGCGGGGGCACACCTGTTGCCTCTGAAGCAATTGCCAATGCAATCAAGGGATTAAACAAAACAAGTGTGGCTTTGATTAGGGACATTGGCACCTCGGGTGCGTACTGGGTTGCGAGTGCCTGTGATGTGGTGTTTGCCAGCAAATACTCCATAACTGGCAGCATAGGTGTGCTTGGCTCTTACCTTGATTACTATGGGCTCATGCAGCGCTACAATGTGAGTTACGAGAGGCTTGTGGGTGGCGACTACAAGGATATCGGCACAAAGTACAAACCATTAACACCTCAAGAGAGGGCTATACTGCAGAGTAAGATTGACAAGATGCATGACAGCTTTGTTTCAGAGATAAGCACCAATCGCGGTTTAACTCAAGCCCAGAGGGCACAGATTGCCACTGGCTTGTTTTTCACAGGCGAGGAAGGCATAGATGTTGGTTTGGTTGACATGCTCGGTGGCTATGACGAGGTAGAAAACTACCTCAAGAGCGTGCTCAACATTACAAAGGTCAAGATGGTGAGGGTCACTCCAAAGCGCACATTTTTCGAGAATCTAGCAAGCCTCTTTAGCCAAGGTATGTTCAAACTCGGTATGGGGCTGGGGCTCACTCTCGAGCATCAAAGCTACACACAAGATATACAAGATATAGAGATTAGAGCTATTTGAGTTTGCTCTTCTCTGCCTTCTCTGATATAATGGCTGAGTTGCCGCTAGGGTCTTCAATAGTTATCCTCAACTTCTCCCGACCCACAAGCACCTTGTTGAGCTTCTTAATATGCTTCCAAGCCCTCTTTTTAACCTCAGGATCGTCCTCATCCTCTATCGATGCCTCAATCCTGTGCTTTACCCTATTCAAAAGCCCCTCAACATTGGTCACATACCCCTCAGAATCAGGTCCGGGTGTTATCTCAACAATGCCCCTAATCTTCACCTTCGCCTCAGAGGACTTGACAACCCTAACACTGAGGTCTTCATCCCCTTCAACAGTGAAACTCCATTTAACCGGTTTGTGGCGCTCAGCTGCCTCAACATCTGACTTCTTGAACCCGCAGTTTGAGCACTGCATTGAGAATATGTAAACCTTACCAAAATACGGCACATCCATCTCTTCCTCTGTCAATGTGCACGTGTTTTTTTTACACACCGGACATGGCTGATTCTCGAGCTTTTCCATGTCCAGATTAATGTAACTAGGGCTTAAAAAGTTTTATTGTGATAAAGTATCTAAGAGGATATAGGCTGCAGAAGTGTCTTTCTAAGCTCAACCCTCTTTGGCGTCTGTGGGTACCTAGTAACCAAGCCGTTTACATCCCTTGCCTCAAACTGAATTGTAACCTCTTTTATGGAATCACCACCCATCTCTGGCTCCCACTCAAAGCTGGTTATCTGCTGTGGCTCTCCTGAGCCAACACCCACCCTCGTGCTTCCATCAACCACAAGCTCGAGCTCAATCTCACTATCGTCTGATATAGATATCTCTGGGAACTCCACTTTATTGTAAGGCATTAGCAACACAGCACCATCCTGCAGCTGGCTAAGCTCAACAGACTTGCTCAATATCCCTGGCTCGTTCTCTGGGGCTTCCCATGTTCTAATCATCACCCTGTTGAACTTTGGTGCTGCCTCGTCGCATGGCGCAGTGGCAACCACACCATTACAGCAGTACTTGCCCTGGGCTTCAGCGGAACTGGGGCTAAATATTCGCCTTTCACCCTCGCTCATGCACCAACACTCTTGTGGCGAGGCCCAGATGGCTCCGTTGGGGCACTGTGGTGCACCAATCTCTTCTTCAGAGCAAGCCACATAAACCGGTAGTCGGAAGTACTGGGGCTGGCCCTCGTACAACTCAACCTCGTCTGTCCTCTTCCATTCACCACTCTCGCTCTGCTCAGCTTTGTATATCACAACATAAACATCCCAAGTTGCTGGATGATTGAGGTCATACCTATCACAATCAAGGTTACCAGCCGAGTCCCTGAAATTGTCTTGAGTTATGGTGGGGAAAAGTTGCGGGAAGGACTCCAACAAGTAGCTCCCGGTTGTGCTAAGCATTACAGTATTGTCTGCCACTAACTCACCATTGTGTGATGTCATCAAAACAGTTAGGAACCTGGGCACAGGGCTACCCTGTTCTGGCATTTGCACACCTATTTGCCCAGTGATAACGAGCTTGTCACCCACCCTGAAAACATCCGGGCGTGGCCTACCTGCAGGTGGGGATGGCATGGGCGTGCCAATGAAGAAAGCAGCTCCCTCCTCTCCCAACTCAAACTCACACCTGTATTCGCCAAACACATTTGAGAATCCACAGTGTGAGGGTGGTGACTCACCCACAAGCTTTATTGGCCTTACTATCCGGTCTGTGCGCTGCTCACCTGTGTTGTCCGTGTAGGTCCACTCCAGCACCACCTTGTCATACCTAACTGGCTCAGTTAGTTTGATATACTTCTCCTCATTCGCCATATCCCCTGCTGAGAGCGTGCCAGATGCGATTGTGCGTGTGAGTTGCTCTCCCCTTGTGTAACAATCGCAAGCACCAGGGTTGGCTTCGTTGTTGGAGTCTGGACAACTGAGGTCGTTTGAGCACACCAGCTTTAACTCATAATTCAAATCACTCCCTGCATTTAGCGCATAACCAATATGATACATAAAGGTAGCCCAACCCTGGTTAAACGGGTTGCTGGTGAGGTAACGCCTTGTGGCTGGGCTAACAAGCCCCTCGCTTCTCAAAGCTGGCATGCCAATTTCAGCACTGAACATCGCATTAAGATCAAACTCGGTCATATCACCTGTAAAGAAGCCAATGCAAGCCCCGTGTATTAACTTCCGCTGTCTGAACATTGTATCAAACATTGCTGTCTCGCCGTATCTTCCTGTAACTGAGTCAGTCACTGCACTCGCTGCCTGTGATATCCTTGAAAGGGACTGAATCATACCTGATTGTGGTCTATCAGTTTCAGTGCCAGCGGTCAAGCCTCCACCGAGACACCTCAGTGAGTCCCATATGGCATCACAAACATAATAGCTCAGCACTGCCTTACATACCCCTGGAGTGCCCTCACCATTGAGCCTAACCATCTCGAGGCACCTCTTAACTGCCTCTGTGATTGACTCCCAGTGGGATATATAGCCTGTTATTGCAGGCAGGCAACCACCCACCAGTGCCTCGTACGGTCCTGCTGTGGGGTCAAACACATAGTTCTCCTCTTGCTCTCCCTGAATAAGCTCAAGAATTTGCTGTGGGATAATATCCTTACCAGGTTCCAGAGGTCCCCTAATCTTGGTGTATTGTTCATTGTACACAGTAACTACCTCACCCTGGCTCTGGGCAAACCTGGTTTGCCTAACCTCCCACACCCTCTTGTCCTCATCAATAAAGTATTCCTTGGTTCCAACCTTAATAATCTGAGCAGGGAAGCCCTTTATTGCTGGGCAGAACTGGTTGCTCTGCATTATTATCCAATCCAAATCTGTTAGCTTTGAGGTATCTTTGGTTGCCCTGGCCCATTCATCAACAAACAACCCTGCTGTGTCCCAAGCGAATTTATACTCCTGTTCACACCCCTCGCTGCTCTCGCTCTGCTTGCAGAGGCTCTCCCTCTTTGTTACTGGGTCCCTAAAGGTTTGCTTGTGCTTCTCAATCGTAGGAGCACTGGGACAAAAGAGTCTATCGCACAACCAGTTCCTTGCAACTTCGCTTGCTCTCACACTCCAGAGCGCATCCAAGCATGACTGGCAACCCTCACTCGCATCATCTGGACAGGTTTTATCGCCTCTGGTGTATGCCTCCTCTGCCTCAGCCCTGCCACTCATACACTTGGTGAGCATGCCTAGTCTTGTTACAAAATCAATGACTGTTTGGGCAAAGCACCCAGTAATTACAAATGATTTCGCAGTCTCAATCGGCTTTCTAACGCTTTCAAGAGCGCTTAGTGTTGAATTGAGGAAGGATATAGTGCTGTTAAGCATCCTGTTGGGTTTGTAAACATCTATAAGCCGGCGGTCAAGGTACAAGTTTATGTCCAAGCATTCTTCCTGCACCCTGTGCTCCATCTGCCCATTAACCTCATGGGCATACTGCAACCTAACCATCAGGGGCAACCTCACCATGCTCTTATTCAATAATTCCTGCCTTGAACCGCTCCAAGGCGCCAGAGTGACAAGGAAGTAACACTTGTCTCTTGCCTCATTACACTCCACAACAGCCCCAGAGAAGAGTTCCTCATCTGAACGCTTTGCCTTCGCTTGACTCATGGGTTGTATGGTTAATGATGGCAGCATTTCCATGTAAGCATTCCTACCACCACCCACATAATCAAAGTCCATCCTGAACCCGAATTGGGCAACTCCGTTCAGTAGATGGTCTGGCAACACCTCTGTAGGGGTTAAGTCATAGAAATTGGCTGTCCAACCAGAACCACTACCGCACTTGATAAAGGTGATTGAGCCGTCAACCAGCATGTCAACCCTACCGTATTTATCCTTGGCAGTAACCACGATATGGTTCAATCTGCCAGTGCCAATAACCTCGCCATTCAACTCTATCTCCACACTGAAATGCCCCTCACTGTCTGCAACAGTGGTAAACTCGCGCCCCTCAACATCCACTGTAATCTCCACATCTGGTTTGCTAACAATACCCACCAATGTCTGTTTGGCACTGGTGCTCATATCCAGCTCGTCCAGGTTTATTTCCAAAACCTCTGTGGGTTCGAAATCAGCAACCACAGAAAAGCTCTTTTGGGCTGGGTTACCGCTCTGGTCCTCAGCAACCACCACAACCTCATTCTCACCCTGATTGAGCTCAAGTGTTAATGTAAAATCCCCGCTAGAGGTTATGTTCTGGGTTTTATTACCATTAACAATAGCGTATATATTGCACGGCTCATCAACACTACCCCTAAGCTCGATTTGGCTGGTGTAAACCACTGCCTCAACTGGTTCAAGTGTTAAAGCAGGTGGTGTGGTGTCTGCCACTGCTATGCTAAAACTCCCCACATCCGAACTTGTACACCCATCATTATTACACGAAGTCACCTTAAACTGATACTCCTTGTTGGATTGGATATTGGTTAAGTAAAGGTTGTGTACAGTTGTAAACTCCGGCTTGAACTTGCTCAAATCAAGCCCTGCTATGCCATACTCCACTTTGCTGTTTGCAGGCACATCTGTCCTCCAGTGAATACCCACATAAGATACGTGTGGCTCTGCCCTCACATCACTTATCTGTGGTGCAGTAGCACCAACTATGCCCATAACCACAAAGATTAGTAGTATGCCAATGAAGAGTTTTGCTCTTATCATCTTGCCCTCGGTGTAAGTGTGGTTGAGTTCTGCAATTTGCTTATTGCAGCTATTACACCACTCTGATTCTTGTTTGGGAAATAATACGCATAAAACTCCAATATAGATTTGCCTGAGAGTTGGGCTGGCTCTATAGCCCACTCCCCTTTGTATCCACCCACCAAAGCCTCTCCATCAAAGAGGTAGAGGTTAACCATATACTCCACATTTGAGTTAACTATGCTTACCTCCCTTTGCGTACCTGGTGTTACCAGCACATATGCCTGATGGTCTCCTGACTCAAGGTCAAGGTAGAGGGATGCCTTCTCCTCACCAGATAGCTCTGAATAGCTACCCGTAGCATTGTTGTACTTGAGCACACTCACATTCATTTCTTTCATTGGTAGCATGTATATAGTGGTTGTTTGCTCACCTTCAACCTGTTTTTTTGCCTTTAGATAGCCCTTCTTCTCTGCCACAATGAACCCACCATAGCAACCCTCTGGTAACTGTGTGAGCAGTCTGCCATATTCCTCGTCAGTTTTACCCAAAGGACACACATAGCGTATGCAGGTGAATGCTATGCTCACATTCTTGAGCTTCTCGTATGTGGTTGCGTCTTGCACAAACACACTGAATTTGTCACTAGAGGTGTCAGAACAGAAGTCCTCACCCTCGTATAAGCTTACATCTCGCACCGGCTCAAACCATCTCTTACCAGTATTGTGATACACTATGACAGGGAAAGCAAAGTTAAAGGAATAGCCATTGTTTCCAAGAGAAGCCGAATCAAAGATAGTAACTCGCACTGGATAAGTTAAGTCATAAGTAAAATGGTAGAACTGTATGCAGGTTCCCACAAGATTTATTCCCTTAAAACTCCTACCCTGTACAGGGTATGATTTCATCAACCCTGAAGAGGATGGGCTAACCTTAAACTCCATACCCCATTCTGGCATATACACAAAACCCACCCTCAAGTCATTGAACTCCTCACTCAGTGGGTCCCATAGTAGCATTGCATACTCTGCCATGTCACCTGGTATCTCACCACCCATCCCTTTGCCTAAGCCCTCGTAGTATTCGAGTGGCTTTTCAAACGGTAGGTGTTTGGTTTTCTTCACTCGCACTCTGGGTATATTGTATTTCAGAGTTTGTTTGAGTTCTGATTCTACATCAGATGTTTTCCATTCAAGTGGCAAGCAACTGAAGGCAAGGTTTGTGAAGGGTATTACGCGGTCAGGCATGGTCGCCATAAGGTCGATTGTTCTCTTCTCTAACCATGCCTCTCTGTTCTCTGCATTCATTATCTCGTGGGCAAGCCTAAGTATCCTACCCAGTCTAACATCCACGCTCTGTTTGAATTTCCTAATCTCTGCTGATGAGCTATGGGTAGCAACTTCCAAGGGATAATCCAAAGAAAGTTCAACCTCTTCCTCCTTAATAAATACATTCACTCTCGGTGAACCACTGGGCTTTATAATAAATGTGTGGTTCAGGGGCGCGAACCCGCCCAAGCAATTTGGAATTTCCGTGGCAATATACTCAGCAATACTCTGCTCAATATCCCTCTTGCTTGGCACATGGTTCTTGTTGTTATAATACCAAAAGGGAATCTTCAAGTTGCCTATCAAAGGCAGGTATGCCTCAGGGTTGTTGGCTATCTCCTCCGGTACCCTTGCATAACCACCCTGGACACCCACCAACTTGATTGCATCCAAGCCCACTCTCCTCAGGCACGAATCCACATATTTGCTCACTGGCAAGAATTCCTTAGGTATCTCAGAACCACCCATTTCAAGCATACCACGAGTCTTCAAAAAGATGAGCACACCAATACCAATTAGTATGATTAGTGCAATCACCATAAAAATGCTCACTTGAGCTAGTGCACCCCTTTTTGCCATCCTTTCAACACCGAAACCATGTACACCTTACTCCAGACCACAAACAAAACATAAAACAAAAGCATGAGCATTAGCCCAAGAGTGGTGGGAAGGTGATTGAACGCTTGAAACAGGAGATTGAGTGCCACAAAGATGGTCGAAACCACAAGCGTGGCAAACTCCCACTGCTTCAATTTGTTTAAAAATTCAGTTTTAGTATTTGAATTTTTCTGTTTTGAGAAGAAGGGGCGTAAGCGGAAGGGAGCAGTGTAGAACAACAACCAATTGGGGTTGCCCTGAAAATAGTTGTAGTATGCCAGATTATTGAGACAAGTGATATTAAACATTAAGGGTCCTAGAAAAACCAGAAAAACAAGGTATGCGAGAATATAACCGAGCCAAGGGGGTTGAATGAACACGATTAAAGCCAGCACCTTGTAACCAATATACAACACCCCTGCAAGCAAAAGCCAGTTAAAGCATGTGTAGGGCAATCCCAATAGAAAAAGTCTGATTATCCCCTTTGAGCTGGCTCTTGTTTTGGTTAGTATCAGCCACACCATTATCCTAGATAGAACCCAGATAACCAGCATTGCAACAAAGCCAGCAATAGCATACCATGCTAGCTCTCTAAGCACAAGTGATGTCGCTGATTCAGTGGTTTTTGCCCTTAGGGTTACAGCAATGTTATTTAGAACAACACTGGCTGATTTTCCCAACCAACTCAACACACCAAGAATCAAAACATAGGTAAACCACTCAACCGCAAACAGCATGAGAAACCTGGATGCACGAGCTTGGAACGCTCTGGAACTCATCTTTGGAGCACATTGCCCTGCTCTTCACTCGGACCAGCACTCCCTGTTGCCCCCATCAGCTGATACACGAGCCACTTATCCTTAACCTCCACAACCTTGGTACAGAACATGTTGGCTGGGCGCAGCTTTTGTAGGAACTTGGGGTTGAGTATATGCTCTGGGTCTTTGAACTCTATGCACACCTTGTCTAGTCGCACAGGCCAGTACTCGATTATGGCATCCCTACCAGCCATTGTCAAACTCCCGAAGTTGAGTTTTAGAGAGGTAGCCTCGGATGTGGGATCAAGGTCTATCACAAATTTCTTACTCTCGGAATAACCAGCGAGATACACCTCGTAAGTTTTGTCCTTGACATCCACAATTGGGTTAAGTATATTCTCAAACCTCAGCGTGATTTTTGTGTAATAGAGCACCTTTCCCTCAGTGGTTTGGTTGGGTTCAACAACAAGCCCCTGAGTGGAAACAGAGCCATTAGTGTTATTTGAGGGATATACAATAGGTGTACTCCTAATCGCCTGTAACTGGAGTGTAGGCATCTTACCCCAATCATAACCCAACATTGTGTTTTGGTTGGGGTTTATGTCCCGTGTGGCTTGGCACAAAAAGTCTGCTGCTGTTTGGGGCAATCCTATATCACCACTGAAGGCCATCCTCAAATCCTGAGCGGCTTTTTGGTCTGCCAATGAGTAAAGCCAGAGCCACCCTGAGGCAGCAGGGGCATACTCCTGGCTCAATGCCACAAGCACCTTCTTAAGATTGGGTTGAGAGGGATCAGCGGGGGCTGGTAAAGGTTGTGGTACAGTAGTAGGGGCATTGATTAGTGCCATAGCACTCTCTTCAGATATCTCTGTGAGTGTCTCTCCATCTTGCTTAAAGTATTTCTGTGCAGCAGTATCATAATACACGCTCTCACCATTGGGTGTGGTATATTTGTAGAGTGAGCCCTCGGTGTGTATAAATGTAACCCCTTGGGCTTCAATCGTTTCAGGCAAGTTAGAGGCAGCACCAGTTTGCTCTACATCAGCATTCTGGTTTATTTCCTCTGCCGGGGCTGGCTCAAACTGGTCTGTTTCTTCATCGGTACTGAGTATATAATAATCCACTATCCCACCAGGCCTCTCGATAATATAATAATTGGTGTTGCTAATCCGTTCTGCACCCTCAGGTATCTCTTCCATTGACTGCACAGAATGAAACCTTGTTTGGAAATCGCCTGAGAAGGTAAACCCGGTATCGAGTGTTACTCCGGAGTGAGGGAGGTTGAGGTCAGAGGGCGTGTGGGGTGAAGTAAAGTAACAGAAACCATCAGTACACACTAATCCTGCTGTAGTGCTAGCATCTGCTTGTGAAGC
Source organism: Candidatus Woesearchaeota archaeon (assembly GCA_003650585.1). GTDB lineage: Archaea > Nanobdellota > Nanobdellia > Woesearchaeales > B29-G15 > B29-G15. Next base: position 8,761 of record QMQS01000001.1, on the reverse strand, counting down.
AGCAGAAGCATCAACTGGATTATCCACCGTAGCCCCCTCATTAGTAGTGGTAGCACTTTCCCCCTGACTAACCACCCCTTGTGGAGCTTGAGTTTGCTCCTCCTGCAGGGTTGAATCGATATCAGAAGTTGCTGCCGAGTAATATCCAATCTGTTGAATATGGGAGTAGCTTTCTAAATGTAATTTTGCAGCAGCCATCGCCCCATCAAATGAGTCATAGTATGCATTAGTACCTGGATAGAAGACCCTGCCGTCTGGCTCTACAACAATGCTGAACACAGGCATACTATTGTCAGGGTCGCGATAAGTGTACATAGTCCGCCCTGGCTCACCAAAGTTCTCTTGAATTTCCTCCTCAAGGTAAACAACCTCTCCTGAATCACGGGTAAGCAAAACATTGTAAGTTTGTGCTTCAGCACTCACTATAGAAACACTGACAATTACCAAAATCAATGCAACAAATCCAAGCATAGCTTTATTGGTTACCATTTTCCAATAGAGCACAATAATCCACTGGGGCTGTGTACTCAGCCATATTGTTAATCACATCAAGCCCCATCTGGACACCATTGAGCATCTTGCCTATGAGTATGAAGTTGCACACATGTTGCATAATCCCGACATTGCCACCCCACTCACAAATAAGCCCAGCACCCTCTGCAACCAAATGGAGTGGGCTTGTAAAGGCGCTGTTCGCTGCTGCAGCAACATCATTATAAACATGCTGGAGCGGCATGAGGTACAGTACCTCTTCACCCATAGCCACACACCAACCGTAATCCCTAATCTCATTACAATAATCTGATGGCACTCCAAGTTTGGATGCCTCTTGTATGCAGTATGCATAGCCACACTCTATATCCCGCATCTGTTTGAGGTTGTCTACAATACCCGGCAGGCATAGCATCGCAGTGCTTGCTATAAGACTCCTCTTCGGGTTGGTTATCTCCTCTTCTGTGTAACCCTGCTCAAGCATCCAGTCCCCACCCAAGAACATGCCCATGTTCTTCCATGTCTTGTACCAATCACTATCAGGCATCAACTCACCCACAATTGTCTTATCGCAAGTGAGCCAACCTATAAACGGAGCCACGCTCTCGTGTAACGACATTGCCCCTTGTGAGAATGTGCTAACAAAGGCACAGATGTCTGCTCCAGAAGCCAAGCCCTGGCACAACCCAGCCAAGGCCTCTAATCCCTGTGCAATTTGTAGTAAAGCATTGTCCATTTTGGCAGCGACCTTGGACCACTCTACCATCTGAGTGGCAAACCTAAACAACTCGTTGTCAGTCATCCTAACAACAGTGCTCTGCTTAATCTCATCGAACTTCTGGGCTAAAACCTCTTTAGGTAATTCTGTATCGTAGAAGGGGATTTCCATCACCACAGACTTTACCTCTGGATTCTCATTCACCCAGACATCTTCACCTGCAGTGATAAGTGAATAGAGTTGTATCTCGCAAGTTAGATTGAGGTCACGCAATGGCATCTCCATTTTTTTCAGTATTGTCTCAATGTATGGATACTCGCCCAAATCAGAGCCATCAACTATGGTGTTGCTCAACACATAACTTGTATCCCCAGAGCAATTGCCAAGCAATACCTTAAGCAATCTCACGCTTGTGGCTGGTGGGCTGACGTCCAACCCCTGTGCCCTCAGTGTATCGAGTTGTGAATAGCTCTCTTGGGATTCGCCTGAGCTTGCTCCAACAACCCTAACAAGTGGCACAAGGAACAAGAGCTGGTGGTTTATGTATGGGGCAGTGCTTCTATCCACAGCAGAGGGCATTCTCTCAACCTCACCCAGATTCCAGTATTGGGTTTCTGTCTGCCTCAAATCGACCACAGTAAAGTCACTCTCTTGCATAACCTGGTTCTTAGCTGCATCCTCAAACACATAACTCGCATCATAAACCCCTGGCACTGGAGACTCTAGCACATAGGTGCAGTCCCATATCCCATCGCCAACTGCACTGCAAGACTCGCTCACATCAGCAGTGAAATTCAAACTAACATTTGCTGTGATGTTTAGCCCGCCCATCAAACTCGTGTCATTATATATATCCATTAGCTTAATCCAAGCAGGGTCAATGCGCACACTCAAAAGCTCCTTATCCTCAAGCACTTTCGCGTGCATCACCAGAGGAATACCCTCAAAGTACATATTGTCCGGGAGTTCGAAGGGCGCTTCTGGCTGAGTGAGATTGAAGCTCAGTATTTCTGGTGGTGAGTAATCCACCAGTACTGTAACGCTTAACCCACCAACAAGGGGATTACCGATTGCATCAGTGGTGCTCAAACCAATGCCAATCACACCCTCCTCTTGTGTGGATGCTCCAATCTGGATATTATTCCAAGTACAACGCCATACACCCTGGTCTTGCTGCCAACAATCGTTTGCAGCCACCTCACCAAGGCCAAAACTTGAGAGGTCCAAGTATACTTGAGAGGCAACCAAGCCAACACCCTCCTCCAAGAAGTCTGCCTCAACAAGTGGTATGCTCGTGCCAACCCACTGTGGCTCACCCACTTGACCATTGATAATCAAGCTCAGTGGCTCTGGGCCTGTGCTATCCAGCATGAACAAGTAATACAACGTGGACTGGGCTGTGTTGCCTGCCAAGTCTGTTGCTTGAATTACTACCCCCACATTGCTCTCTGAGCCCAACACAATCTCAACATTCTCAAACACACACTCGTACAGATCAACATCCACCTGATAGCACTCGCTTGCATTGAGCACATAAGAGCTCTGTTGCGAATTTACAGCTGAGAAATCGCCTGTTACCCCTTCGGCAGATAAATGCTTCTCATTAACCCGCACATACACATTAGCATGGTAAGCAACCCCTGGCGCAAGGAAGGTATTGTTAGCAGGGGTGTCAGTAAACTCAAACCTGAGTGAGTCAGGGAGTATATAAGGCAGGGTTGAATCAATGCCAATAGTCACGCATTCCCAAGCCCCAGATTGCATCAACCTATCATAGGCAACAGCACACACCTCAGATGATGTCTCATCTGAGCTGAGCTCCAATTCCACAGACCCCTCAGCAAAGCAATCCTCAAGGTTAAGCTCAAATGTCTCATTTGTTTCGCCAACTATTGAAATTGTGATGCCACCTATGCCCGAGCACACCTCTGAATCTGGGAAGGCAGTGTCAAAGATAGTGTAGTTTACCACCACTGGCTGCTGCCCATTGGTGAACTCAGACTCAAGCAACAAACCCACCTCTGGACCATAACCGTCCACAACAATGTCATACAATGTTTCATTCACAAGCAGGCCAGAGTCGTCATACAGCTTTACTGGTATAGTCGTAAGGGATGGCAAGTATTCCTCGTCACTCACACTCAAAGTACACTTGTACCCATCCAAGGTAGAAACGCACATATCTGCCGGAGTTTCTAATGGACCAAAGCGTACCTGGTCCGGTGTAATCTCTGAGTCTCCATCAATCTCGGCATAAGTCTCAGCATAGAAATTATCATACGAACGCAAGAACCCGGGCAACTGGTCCTGCCCATACATAACTGTATCCCACAAGTGGCCAGAGGCCTCAACAACCCCTGACATCAACACAAAAGCAACTATCCATAATGCCCACGCCTCTAGTCTTGTTTTGGTGCGCATTTAACTAAACCCCGGTTTGTATTTTCTAAAGTACATCGAATAATCATCAAGTCTTGATATAACCCCCAAATCCTTTGGTTTTACATTTTCTTGCGGAATGCTAAAGATGTTGAAATAAACTGCATACAGAGTAATCTTATCAGAGTCCATCAATTCATATGGCAGTTTGAAGTACCCAGTGTTGGCGTTCAAATTGCCCCCACCCAGTTGTACAGAGTTGAGCACAGTCTCGTTCATGGGCACGCACCCTATGCTCAAAGGACCACACTTGTTCTCTGGTACGACCAACTCTCTGTGCTTAATGAGCATCATTTGCACCTCATAGTCACCTGCTGCAAGGAAAACCTCTGGGAGCTCTGCTTCGCTTCCCTTCACTTGCACAGGGAATTGGTACGTGGTCAAGCCACCCGTGCCAATCCTCTTAAATACAACGAAGACCTCTTCGTCATCCTCCAACGGTTCAATCCTGGGTGTGTAACCCAAGCTACGAAACCCTGGCAATTCATGAGGCCATTTGTAGCCAAATGAAGTCTCCCTTGGCTCAAACACCAGCTTGTTAACCTCAAGCTTAAACGCCTTGGTCTTATCTAGAGTTAGTGTAACTAGGCCTGGCTTGTCAAGATAGGAATCAAACTCCACGGGCTCACCTATATAGCGCTGCTTGAGTGGAGCTATTAAACCCCCAATACAAACAGGGAGTTTTGTGTGAAGCACGCCTGTAGCGTCTGTCTTGCCAATGTAGCAACCCTCACCACCGCAATGGTAGTAGAGGTCTACATCCCCAACCGGTTGACCCTCGTTTGTGTTAGTTCTGATTACAACATCACCACTGAGCTCTTGTCCCTCATCACACAGCATTGTGTGCCCTGTGTCAGGGCTAAGGGTGCTAGCACCCTCAAACAGTGGTTGATTGGAGCGGATGTTACCCTCTAAAGCAAACTGGAACAAGTAATCCTCATTGTTGAGCCCATTGGGCAGTTTCAATGTCACAAGCACTGGAAAAGATAGATCATAAGCAAAGGCATATTCATTCATTACAAAGTTATAAAATATTAGATTCCTTGTTATAGTGTTTGGACCCACAAACCCACTACTGAGGTCATTAATAGCCATATAAAATGGTTTTGTGTCAGGGAAGGTAAAGTAAACCTCAATATCGTCAAACTTAGAGGCGCCAAGCGAGACCACTGCACCTGTGAACTGGTTGTTTGTGTTGTGGAAATTGGCAGTGCCCTTAACACTTATACCAGATATCTTACTCAACACCTCTCTTGTGACCTTATTCCTCACATCATCAAGTTGCCAATACACCGGGCTTGTGCCGAACTCAACTGTTCTCCCCACAGGCGGCAACCGCTCCTTGTTAATGCCAGAGTATGTGCCCAGGAGGTTAACAACAAAACTCTCTATGAACCGTGTGTCGCGTTCATGCTTGGTTATCAATCCAGCAAGCTCATACACTTTCTCGAGTTCCACTGGCACACTAGCCTTGAAGCTGCTCAGCCTCACCCTTGTACCCTCTTTAGAAACCTCAAGCGGGAACACCACACTTGCGTAAACCTTGTCCTTGCCTATCCTGGTTGTGACCTTTGGTCCAGCCAGTTTAACCACATCAAAGTTCTGGAACTTAAAATCGGTGAAGTCCAAGCCAGAGAGTTTTGCTTTGACATATCTATCTATCTGGGCCTCAATAGACATATCATCCTTTGGTCTTAGATCCCCCTCTTTGTATTCGCTTCTGAGCGGAGGCATTAGGGTTTTAAAGGAACAATGGCTGTCACAGGAATTTGGGGATTCCATATAGTACCAGTAAGGGTATATCCTAGTCGAAGAATGGAATGGCTTGAGCGCCATCGCTTCAGTAGGGTTGTCCAAGTTGGGGGGTGGACTAAAGGTATAGGGGTCAACATACCCACCATGCTGGCCTAAATTCTTGATTGCCGAGAGGAGTGCCAATTGGAGGTTGTGCTCAACATACTGCTGTATTGGTTTGAATGTGACAGGCACCTCCTCAACTGCAGTGCTAACTTCTCCCTCCTCCCCTCTAATACCTGTCTTCAAGTAGATAAGAACCAAGAATGATATTAGAATTATAAGGGCTATAATAATGTATACTGTAACCTGTCCTCTTCTTTTCATTTCCCGATTACCTCAGGGTTAAATCCAAATTGCTAAAATAGGTTCCACATATATATATTTTTCTATTACTCATTACTCCACAGAAGAGCCATCAGGCATATCCACCTTGATTGGCTCATGTTTGGTGCGAAGTGGTTTGGGCTTGCCATTCGCCCTTGAAACCACCATACCCTGCTCCACAGCCAGTTTTGCCTCCTTGAGCTCGTTGAGTGTAATCCTACCAAGCCCGCTTTTGAACTCAACACCTTCAGCATAGACACGCATACCAGGTTTTGACCTAGGAGCCTCAAGCACTCTAAGCTGGTTTCCCTTCACTGCTGCAAGTAGCATGCCATTGCTCTCTTCGCCCCTCAGTGTGGCTGGCTCAAGATTGGCAACCACAACTATCCTCTTGCCAACCAAATCCTCCTTTGGCATGTGGCCCCTCAAACCAGCAATTATCTGCCTTTGCTCTTTTCCTAGGTTGATTTTTAGGATGTATAATTTATCTGCTTTGGGATGCTCCACCACGCTCAAAACCTCTGCAACCCTAAGCTCTAATTTAGCCAGGGGGTGTTCAGCTTTGCCTTGACCAGAAAACCTGGCTTTAAGTTCCTCCACTTTAGCCTTATCTATCTTCTCAAACAATATCTTTGGCTTGCTTATTGTATGCCCTGGCTCAATACTCAGCTGGCAGAGTGAAGCCCAGCTTAAACCGCTAATTCTGAGTTGTTCTTGAATGCCACACGAGGTTGCAGGTAGGTACGGCGCCACAAGAATGGCCAAATCCTTTACAAGATTAATAAGCAAGTAAATGGTTGTGTTTGCCTCATCAGGATTCTCTTTTATTCCCTTCCAGGGTTGATGCTCTTGAAAGAATCTGTTCCCCAGTTTTGAGAGTTCCATAACACCCCTCAAGGCCCTCTTCAACTCGATTTTGGCAAGTGCATTATCGATCTTTGTAACAATTGCTTTCCATTCTTTCACAAACTCTTGAGCATATTTGGGTAATGGCTTTTTTGGGTTTGGAGCTAAGCCATTCATAAACCTATAAACAAAAGATGTGGTCCTGTAAACAAGATTGCCCAGGTTTGCCACAAGCTCATTGTTGTTTTTCTCCATGAAATCCTCCCATGCAAACTCTGTATCTGTTTTCTCGGGCCTATTAACCATTATATAATACCTGTACACGTCCGGCTTTATACCCGTATCAATGGCATCATCACCAAACACACCCACATGCTTTGATTTCGAGAACATACCACCCTCATAGTTCAAGTACTCATTAACTGAGATTTCATTCATCAATGTGTAGTTGTCACCTGTGCCTATCAATGATGCAGGGAAGAGTATCGTGTGGAATGGGATATTATCCTTACCCATAAACTGTACAAGGTTGACCCTTTCTGGGTTTAGCCACCACTCCCTCCAATCTGTTCTGTTCTCTTTTGTTATTGATATGTAAGCAATTGGCGCATCAAACCATGAATAAAACACCTTGTTCTCATACCCCTTATAGGGCACAGGGATGCCCCATTTGAGGTCCCTTGTAATGCACCTCGGTTGCAACCCCTCCTTTAGCCATGCATGGGTCATTGTCCTTGCATTAAGACTCCACTTTGACTCGTTTTTTGCTATCCATTTTCTCAGTTTTGGCTCTATCTTCGGCAGGTCAATAAAGAGATGCTTTGAGCGTTTGAATACAGGGGTAGTACTGCATATCTCGCACCTCGGTTGCAAGAGCATCTTCGGTTCCAGCAGTTTACCGCATTTCTCACACTGGTCCCCGCGCGCATTCTCATAACCGCAGAAAGGGCAAACCCCGAATATGTATCTGTCAGAGAGGAAGCGCTGACACTTCTCACAGTATGCCTGCTCCACTTCTGACTCAATTATGTAACCATTCCTCAGCAACTTGAGAAAGATATCCTTGGTTAACTCATGGTTGTGCTTGGAGGATGACCTGCCCCAGCAATCTGGGCTACACTCAAACCAATCATAAATCTTTTTATGGATTTTTGCGTATTTGTCACAAACCTCTCTAGGGGTGAGCCCCTCTTTGAGCGCCCTTGTCTCTGTGGTAGTGCCATGCTCGTCTGTACCAAGCACATAGATAACATTCTCACCCTTAAGTCTAAGGTATCTGGCGTATACGTCAGCACTTATAACGCACACAAGATTACCCAAATGCGGGACATTATTCACATACGGCAATGCAGATGTAACAAGCACTCTATCCTTTTTCAATCTCAGACCTCCATAGGGATTGTGCTTTGGTATAGCTTACCATCCAAACTCACACTACGCTTTATCTCACCCTTTCTTATACCCCTCAATCTTGCCATCTTCGGGTCGTTTTCATACTCTTTGGGTATCTCTATTTCATTAATAATATATGTGTGGAGTATCTCAACCCTCCTTGCGTTCATTGCCTCGTCCAATGGCACATCGAACAAGAACTCCGCTACCACAATTTCAAAATCCTCTGGTAGAAGCAACAAGCTTACAAACCCTGGAGTGGGTTTGCCTATCTTTGGTGTGCTGGTTGATTTGACCTTGAGCACCCTAGCATCCTCTGTTCTAACATTAAGAAGCAGGAAGCAATCATACAGCTTCTCAACAAGCTCCTTATACACCCCTGCTTTAACCTCTTGTGATAATTCATACTTGAAAGTTCCCTTCATCCTTTGCTGGCTTATGTCTATTGGTTCTATACCAAGTGTTTTAAGCAGCGAGGTTATTTCTTTGGACGTTATGATAACCCCTTTTATGGTTACCTCACCATTGTTGAGTCGAGCAAGAAACCTGTGAAATGCATTCACATACTCAAAACCACCACTCAGTTTCACACCTGAGCCACTTCTAATTATCTTCAATGGCTCTTTCTCGTATTCACCAATACCATATCGCACAAAGCACCTATGCGCGAACTCATCAACCTTACCCTCAGCAATACACTTAATGAAATTCACAATTAACCACCTCAGTTTGGTTTATTTAACAGTATTATTT